>JABDIZ010000098.1 GCA_013003465.1 Rhodothermaceae bacterium | reverse complement strand
CCGGGATGGTGGTGCATCCGGCGTACGGGCACCGCTCGGGCACGCTCGTCAACGCGCTGCTCTACCACGTCGGCGCCGGGCCGATCTCGGCAGACGACTTGGACGACGACGAGGCCGAAGACGACGACGAGGTCGGACTCTCGACGGCCACCGCCGCACCGCGTTTCGAGGGCGACGTGACGATCCGGCCCGGCCTCGTGCATCGCCTCGACAAGGGCACGACGGGGCTGCTGGTCGTCGCGAAGGATGATGTCACCCACGCCGCGCTCGCCGCGCAGTTCATGAACCGGACGATCCGCCGCCGCTACCTCGCTCTCGTCTGGGGCGCACCCGATCCGCCCGAAGGGCGCATTGAGACGTGGCTGGGACGCGATTCTCGCGACCGGCGCCGCATGGCCGTCGTGCGCGAGGACCAGGGGAAGTGGGCCGCCACCAACTACGAAACCGTCGAGGCACTGCGCCACACGGCGCTGGTCCGCTTTCGGCTGGAGACGGGGCGCACGCACCAGATCCGCGTCCATGCGCGCCACCTCGGCCACCCCATCCTCGGCGACCCGACCTACGACGGCGATTTCATCCGCGCAGGCCCGGAATTGGGCTCCCGAAAAGCCTTCTTCCGCAACCTGTTTGCACGGATGCCGCGGCAGGCGCTCCACGCCCACACGCTCGGTTTTCGCCATCCCGCGACGGGCGAGGACCTTGACTTCGAGCAGCCGCTGCCCGAGGACATGGCCTTTGTGTTGAATCGCCTTCGGGAGGTCGAAGGCGACTGATGCGATGCCGTGTGGCGTGGTATCTTTGACAGCTCTGCTTCACACCTCGGAACTCTTCCCCAATGGTTCGCATCGACGACCCTTCTGTAGCTGCATTGCTGGCGCCGGAGCGCATCCAGGTTGGGCTCCCGGAGCACGGCAAGGACGCCGTCATCGGGGCGGTGGTGGACTTGCTGGCGGGGGCACCCGAGGTCATCGACCTGGCCCGCGTGAGCGCGGATGTATTCGAGCGCGAAGCGGTGATGTCCACGGGCGTCGGGAAGGGCCTGGCGTTGCCCCATGCCCGCACGCCGGGTGTCAACGGAACCGTGGCGGCCTTTGCCGTCACCGAAGCCCCTGTGGACTACGGCGCGCTGGACGGCGTGCCGGTGCGGCTCGTGTTTCTGCTGGTCGGGCCGGACACCGCGCGGGGCACGCACCTCCACCTGCTCGGCCGCATCTCCCGCCTGATGAACGACGACGCCTTCCGCACGCGCCTGACGGAGGCGACCGATGCCCAGGCCGTGCTCGCGTGTTTCGAGGAGGCGGAGGAGCACCTCGGCTGAGCGGCTCGCTTTCCCCGGCACTTTGTATCGCTTTCGCATGGCCTTCCAGACCCTCCGTGGCACCTTCGACATCCTCCCCGACGCACAGGAGGCGGGCGGGTCGTTCATTCCCGGCAGCGCGGCGTGGCGGCACGCCGAGGCCGTGGTGCGGGGCGTGATGGCACAGTTTGGGTTCGAGGAGATCCGCACGCCCATGATGGAGCCGCTCGGCCTGATCGCGCGCGGCGTCGGGGCCACGACCGACATAGTGCAGAAGGAAATGTTCGTCGTGCCGCGTGGGGACGAGGAGTACGTGCTCCGGCCCGAGGTGACGGCGCCCGTGATGCGCGCCTTCCTGCAGCACCGCCTCGACCAGCGCGGCGGCGCGCAACGGCTCTACTACATCGGCCCATGCTTCCGTGCCGAGCGTCCGCAGAAGGGCCGCTTTCGGCAGTTCCACCAGTTCGGGGTCGAACTGCTCGGCTCAGGCGAGCCCGTCGCCGACGCCGAGGCCATCGCCTGCCTGCGGGCCGTCTACGAGGCCTTCGGCATCACGGAAACACGCCTGCGCATCAACTCGCTCGGCGATGCCGAGGCGCGGCCTCGCTACAAAGAAGCCCTCCAGGCCTACTTCGAACCCTTCCGCGACCGCCTCTCCGCGACGAGCCGCCAGCGCCTCGACACCAACCCGCTCCGCATCCTCGACACCAAGAGCGAAGACGAGCGCGCCCTCCTCGCCGAGGCCCCGCGCCTCAGTGCCTACCTCGGCGAAGCCGCCCAAGCGCACTTCGACATGGTGAAGGGGTACCTCGACGCGCTCGGCATTCCGTACGTCGAAGACCCGCTCCTCGTGCGCGGCCTCGACTACTACACCGGCGTCGTGTTTGAACTCGAATCGGATGCACTCGGGGCGCAGAGCGCGCTCGCGGCCGGGGGCCGCTACGACGGCCTCGCGGCAGCGGTGGGAGGGAAGCAGCCTGTCCCGGCCGTAGGGTGGGCGGCGGGCATCGAGCGGTTGTTCCTCGCCCTTCAAGACACCGGCTACGCGTTCCCCGCCTCTGCGCGCCCCGATGCGTTCCTCGTGGCGCTCGGCGACGAGGCCCAGACCTGGGCCTTCGCTGAGGCGCAGCGGCTGCGAGCCGCGGGGCTCCAGGTGGTCTTCGACCTGCAGGGTCGCTCGATGAAAGCGCAGATGAAAGAAGCCAACCGGCAGCAGACGCGTCTCGCGCTCATCGTTGGCTCCGACGAACTCGCCGCTGGCACCGCCACCGTCCGAGACCTCGATTCCTCCGAACAGCGCACGGTGCCGTTCAATGAATTGATCGACGCGTTACGAGCGAACGCCGAACCCTCCGGGGTCTAGCCCGTAGGGCGTATGGACGCCGCGCGCCCCTCGATCTGCATTTCGTAACACAACTGCATGTACCCCCGCCTCACGGATCTCTTCAAAGACATTTTCGGGTTCGATCTGCCGCTGCCGATCTACTCGTTCGGCTTCATGGTAGCGGTCGCGCTCGTCACGGCGGCCTGGGTGTCGCGTCGTGAGCTGGACCGGCTCTATGCCGCTGGCCGCGTCGGGGCCGTCACGGTCAAGGAGCGCGACGGCAAGGGGCGGGAGCGGACGGTCAAGGCCAGCCCGTCGGTGCTCATCTGGACGATGATGCTCGTGGCGGCCGTCTCCGGCGTGGTGGGCTCCAAGCTGTTCCACCTCATCGACTACTGGGATCGCTTCGTTGCCGACCCCGCCGGGATGCTTTTCAATGCGGGGGGGCTGACGTTCTACGGTGGGCTCATCGCCGGTACGCTGGCGGTGGCGACCTACATCAAGCGCAAGGGCCTCGCGATCCGCCCGGTCGCCGATGCGCTGGCGCCAAGCCTCATCCTCGGCTACGGCATCGGACGCATCGGCTGCTACCTCGCGGGCGATGGCGACTGGGGCGTCTGCTCGTCGCTGGCGGACAAGCCCGCCTGGATTCCGGGCTTCCTCTGGTCCGAGACCTTTCCGCGCAACATCTTCGGGGTGGATGTCATCGCCGATACCGCCGAGAAGGGACAGCGCCTCGGCTTCCCTGCCGACCTGTGCGTCGGGGCCGACGGCGTCTTTCCGACCATGCTCCACGAGACGGGCATGGCGCTGATCATCTTTGGGATCCTGTGGGCCGTGCGGAAGCATCCGTTCCAGGCGGGCTGGCTCTTCTCGCTCTACCTCGTCTTCAACGGGATCGAGCGCTTTCTGATTGAGATCATTCGCCTCAACCCCGATGTCCTCGGGCCACTCTCGCAGGCACAACTGATTGCGCTGGGGCTGATCGCCTTCGGACTCGTGGGCCTCGCGATCACGACGCGCCGCCGCACGGGCACCGACGCGCCGAGCCCATCTGTACCCGAACCGGCAACGGCCTGACATGCGGCGCTACCCGGATGCCCGCGCCTTGCTCACGCGCGCTTTCGATGCGCTCGACGACTGGGAAGCCTCGTTCGGTCCGTTCGAGCAGCACGCGTCCCTCGCGGTAGAGGAGGAGCGGCTAGCCGAGGCGCTCGACGAGTATCTGGGTCGCTTGACGGCTCCTCCGGCAGACGATGGTGGCAACTACCCCTTCTTCCACCCGCGCTACGCCGGGCAGATGCTCAAGCCGCCGCACCCGGTGGCCGTCGCTGCCTACGCCGCCGCGATGCGCATCAACCCCAACAACCACGCGCTCGACGGCGGCCCGCCGACCGGGCAGATGGAAAAGGAGGTCGTCCGCGACCTCGCCTCCATGTTCGGCCTGCCGGACGACACGCTCGGCCACCTGACGGGCGGCGGCACGACGGCCAACCTCGAAGCGCTCTTCGTCGCGCGCGAACTGCACCCGGACCAGGGCATCGCCTTCAGCGCCGACGCGCACTACACGCACGGGCGCATGGCCGCCGTACTGCGTATGGCCGCGCACCCCGTCGCCGCTACGCCCGAGGGACGCATCGACCTCGACGCGCTAGAGGAGGTGCTGAAGACAGGCCGCATCGGCACCGTCGTCTTGACCGCCACGACGACTGGCCTCGGTGCCGTCGATCCCATCGCCGAGGCGTTGCCGTTGCTTCGGCAGTACGGCGTTCGCCTCCATGTAGACGCAGCCTACGGCGGCTTTTTTGTGGTACTTGCCGCCCTACGGGCGAACGAGCGAGGGGCCCTCGGTCTGCCAGGTTTTCCGGCTGAACACTTCCGCGCCATCGCCGAGTCCGACTCGGTCGTTGTGGATCCGCACAAGCACGGCTTGCAGCCCTACGGCTGCGGCTGCGTGCTCTTCCGCGATCCGTCGGTAGGCCGCTTCTACCGGCACGACTCGCCGTACACCTACTTCACGAGCGACGCGTTGCACCTCGGCGAGATCAGCCTGGAGTGCTCACGGCCGGGGGCCGCGGCCGGGGCGCTCTGGCTCACGCTCCGTGCGCTCCCGCTTCAACCTGATGACGGCCTTGGTCCGGTGCTCGCGGCAGGACTCCGCGCCGCCCGTCGCTGGGCCAGCCTGATCGACGCTTCGAAGGCCCTCACGCTGTACACGCCGCCCGAGACGGACATCGCCACCTATTTCCCCCGAGCCTCATCGTTGGCCCAGGTGGATGCGGCCAGCCAGGCTGTGTTCGAGCAAGGCATGGCCGATGAGGATGATCCCATCTTTCTCAGCACGTACCGCATGGAGGCCAAGCGGTTGATTGCCCGTCATCCGAGCCTCACGGCTGAGCAGCCCCATGCGCGCATCCTCCACAGCGTGCTCATGAAGCCCGAGCACGAGCCCTACGTGGAGCACCTGCACGCTCGCGTCGAGGCTCTCGCCGACTCTATCCTTCTTTCTATGTCATCCTGAGCGAAGTGAGCGTGAGCGAACGCAGCCGAAGACTCTTGCTTGAGAATGGGCTAAGGATCGTCCTGCGACTAGATCCTTCGCTCAGGATGACATAAACGGTACCCGCATGAGCAAACCCGAAGGACTCTTGGTCGGCCGCAACCCGGTGCGTGAGGCGCTGGAGCGGGGCGACGGCCGCGTGGAAAAGGTGCTGCTCCAGAAAGGCACGCACGGAAGCCAGGTGGACCAGATCCGCCGGGCGGCCAAAGCCGCGGGTGTGCCCGTGCAGATGGTGCCGATCCAGCGCCTCAACACGCTCGCGCCCAACACTACGCATCAGGGCGTCGTGGCGGTCACTGCGCCGGTAGCCTACGCCGAGTTGCACACGATGCTCGAAGGCATCGCCCCGACACTCGACGCTGTGCGCGCGCAGAAGCCGGTGCTCCTCGCCCTCGATGGCATCGAAGACCCGCACAACTTCGGCGCGATTCTGCGGAGCGCCGTGGCGGCGGGCGCCGAAGGCGTGCTCGTGCCGGATCGGGGGCAGGCGCCGCTCAGCGCGACGGCCGTCAAGGCGAGTGCCGGGTTGGCCCTCCAGATTCCGATCGCGCGCGTGACCAACCTGGCCGAAGCGCTCCACGGTCTCAAGGAGCGCGGCTACTGGATCGTCGGCCTCGATGGCGGCGAAGGTGACGACGGCCCCGAGCGCACGACCGTCTGGGCCTACGACTGGGACCGACCCCTCGTGCTCGTGGTGGGCAGCGAAGGGCAGGGGATGCGCCCCCGCGTCCGCTCGACCTGCGACGTGCTCGCCTCCATCCCCATGCGCGGCTTGGCCGATTCACTCAACGCGTCCGTAGCCGCAGGCATCGCTCTCTTCACTGCGGTTCGTGGTCGAGCATGATCAGCTGCGTTGTATTATGAACCAGGGTGTATCATGCGTGCCGCGATACTTTTCTGTTTGCTCAGCTTTGGAATCGACGTAGCTGCTCAGCCTGCGCCACCCGTACTCATCTACCCTGAAAACGGAGGCTGGCAATGGGTGAGTGGTGATCTTTTGTGGGCGGCAGTCGATGGGGCGGTTTCCTATCAAGCACAGGTCGCTGTGGCTGGCAGTGATTTCGGAGATGTCCTCATAGATACGGTGGTCACAGACACTAGCTGGTATGGCAACATCGCTCCTGGTTTCGTGGAATGGCGTGTTTCCGCGTCAGATGGGAGCCGGTGGGGTGAATGGTCAGAAGTTTGGAGCTTCGAATCCATATTCCCTGTTGCGAACGAGCCAGATACTTTGCCAGAGCCAGCATTGGAACTCGTATCGGTTTACCCTAATCCATCTTTTGGAACGGTGACGCTTTCCATTCAGTCTGAGATTCCTCAGCAGGCTGAGGTGCGAGTGTTTGATTCCCTAGGGAGACAACTGACCCGATCCAGTCTGCTCTTGTCTGTGGGTAGGCAGGAGATTCGATGGGACGCAACAGGTTGGCCTTCCGGGATCTACACAGTATCACTGCTCATGGCCGGGAGAGCCTCAAGTCAGCTAGTCATGCTTGTGCGATAGTCTGCTTCCTGTAAGGAGAACTCTGAGCCACGTAAAAAACGCCGCCGCGACCGTGCTGGCCGCGGCGGCGCTCCCTCTGACCGGACGGGCGCGCAGATTCCCGTCCGTCTCTCACCCAATCAGGGCGCTCGGTGCCGGCGGATTACTTCCGCTTGCGAAGGCCGTAGACAATCTTGCGAATGGTGTCGAACTGGAGGTAGGGGTACTGCTCGCGCAACTCCTCGATGGCCTCGTAGGCTGGGACGTTGCTGCGGCGCAGCGTGCGGAACTCGTTGCGGATCTGGTAGTCGCGGACGCCTTTCTCACTCAGGAGATTGTGTTCCGCCAACAGGGCGTAGACGTCTTCGCTGATGAGCCCGTTGAGAGGGTTGTGGTCGGCCATCGTCTGCATGGTCAAGAAAGGCTGGGGTGACGGGTGGGGACGCGATGAGGCGCCTCGCAAGCAAACGGTACGGCAGGCTGCGGGCCCACCCAAGGCGTTCCTGCTGAACGGTAGTCAGGTCAGGGTGAACGGACGGGAACCGCCGTCGAGTCGTAGAGCCATGTTTCGGCCTCGAGGAGGGCCGTTCCGCGAGGGCGGCGGAGGAGGCCCTGCACCAGCAACCGCGCCCCCACGGGCAGGGCCAGCGAATCGGGTAGGACCACGCGGACGCCGCCCGTCGCGTCGCGCAGGAGGAGCAAGCGCCCGTCGTCGCGCTTGTCCGCGATGACGCCGTCCACGGACACCTCCACTGCGAAGCCGCGCGGGACGGTGAGGGTGTCGAGCACGGCCGCATCGAGCACGCCTGCCTCGGTGAAGGCCTTGCGCCCGATGGGCTCGGCGCTGCACCCGGCGAGCACGATCAGTCCGGCCATCCATCCGGCCCAGGCCCCCCTTCGCATGGCTAGGAGGGCGAGGGTTCGCTCGGGGCCTGCCCCGAGGTGCGGGCCGCTTCGGCAGAGGCGCGCAGCGCCCGGAAGCTGGTGCCCTGCAGCAGCAGGCAAACAAACCCGACGACAGCGTAGAGCACGAGGCTCGCTGCGTGTGTCAGGAGCGCGTAGGTCGCTGCCGCCGATTCCGTCACGCCGAAGAGGTGCACGAGCGTCTGGATGGTGACGTAGTGGAACGAGCCCGTTCCGCCCGGCGCAGGCAACGCCATCCCCACCGCGCCTACGTTCATGAGTGCCCATGAGTCGAGCAGGCCGAGATCGTACGTGGCGGTCAGGCCGAGCATGCGCAGCGGGATGTCGGCCATGAAGAGGTAACACGCCCACATGCCGAGCGTGAGGGCGAGCACGGCGCCCTTCTCGCGAACACGAAGCAACGAGGCGAGGCCGTCTCGGAAGGCCCGCAGCAGTCCGCCCAGGCGACTCGTCTTCGGAGCCCCTGTGGCCGCCCGATGGCGGCGCACCAGGAGCAGGCCTAGCAGGGCGAGAAGCAGGACGCCTCCGGTCAGTACCAACAGCAGGACTGGAAATCCCTGCAACGCCGATTGCAGGTTGGCCGCGAAGACCTCCGCGACCCCTGCCAGCCGTCCGCCGAACAGGAGCCCCACGCTCAGCAGCGCCAGCGCCAGCGTCAGCACATCCAGCACGCGCTCGACGACGACCGTGCCGAAGACGCCGGGGAAACGCAGCCGCGTTTGGGCGCTCACGTTGGCGGCCCGCGCCACCTCACCGAGGCGCGGCGCGGCCAGGTTGACCATGTACCCGATCATCACCGAGTAGAACGTCACACGGAAGGATGGGCGTTTCATCTGGCCGTGCTCGTCGGGCAGCGCACCGAGGAGCAGTTGCCAGCGCCAGGCGCGCAGCACGTGCGAGAGGATCGTCAGGAGGATGAGCGGGAGCAGCCAGCCATAGGTAGCCGTCTGCAGCGCCGTCCACACCATCCCGAAGTCCACGCCGCGTAGCGCCAGAAACAACAGCCCGCCTCCCAAGAGGAGGCTGCCGAGGAGGGCCAGGAAGGTCTTAAGACGCGGAGACACAGGTAAGACAGGCCATAAAAAAGCGGGGCCACCCGAGGGCGACCCCGCAAAGAAAATACAGCGGCAGCATCGGCTACCGAGGTGAATCCCCCGTTACGAACGCAGGTCGATCACCTCGACGCCCTGCGGGTAGCGGAATGTGAACGTGTCCACACTCAGGCTCGGGTTGAGCTGCACGTTCTGGAGGTCGAAGGCCAGCGTGGCGCCGTTGATGTCGTGGACGCGGACCATCGTGGGGACGGCATCCGAGGAACGGACGTAGAGCGTGGCATCGCGGACGCTGGAGTCGAGGTCGCGGGGCACGAGGGCGAGCACGTCGTGCTGGATGCCGTTCATCGTGGCGCGCGTGGCGCCCGTCGGTCGGAAGACCGAGAGGTAGTCCGTGAACACCTGCCCGATGGAGAAGCCGATGCCTTCCTCTGAGTACTGCTCGATGACAACCTGGTTGTCTTCGGGCGAGAACGACCACAGCGTCTCGCCGTCCGAGACGAGCGTCTGATCCGGCAGTTCGATGCGAAACGCGTCGCCCTGCACGGTGAGGGTGCCTTGGAGCGCCGCGCCGCCCATCGTCTGGGTGAAGTCGGCCTGGAGGGCGTCGATGGAGCGGTAGCGCTGCTGGAGGCGCTGCGCGATGTCCTGGGCTCCTTGGGCCTGAACCTGTCCACCAAAAAGGACGAAGGCGGCGAGCAGAAGGGCGACGGAAGGGAGCAGTCGCATCGGTTTCATAGGGATCGGCGCAGGGTTGCGCGGAAGTTCGTGGTGGCTGGGATTCCTTTCAAAGCCCATGCCCGAAGATGGGCACAAACACAGCCGCCCCGCCCGAACACGATGTAACGGGCGGGGCGAGAAGGAGGGATGAAGTGCGGAGATTAGCCTTCGGGCGTATTGACTTCGATCTCCGTCTCCTCGGCGTGGGCGCCATCGCCGGAATTGCCTTCGAGCTGAGTGTTTCGGCGCACCTCGATGCGGCGTGGCTTGCTGGCCTCGGCCTTGGCGACGCGGACCGTCAGCACGCCGTCATCGAACGACGCCTCGACGTTTTCGGCGTCCACCGGGGTGGCAAACTGGAACGAGCGGAAGAAGCGCCCGTAGTGGCGCTCGATGCGGTGGAAGCGCCCGTCCTTCTGCTCCTGCGACACCTCGCGCGTGCCGCTGACCGAGAGCGTGTCGTCTTCCAGCGTCACGTCCACCTGCTCAGCGGGAATGCCGGGCAGGTCGAGCGAGAGCAGGAAAGCGTCCTCGGTCTCGGCGAGGTCAGCGCGCGGCATCCAGACGGCGGAGTCGCGGCCCTCGCCGGAACGGGTGGGGAAGAAGTCGGTGAACAGGCGATCCATTTCGCGGCGGAGCTGGTTGAACTCCCGCGACGGGGTCGTACGAGTCAGACCGGTCATGGCTGAAAGGAGTAGGTTGGTTGAACGAGAGCCGCCACGCAGCACAAACGACAACGTGGCAGCCGGATGTGAGCGCTTAGCACTCGTGCAGCGAGTGTGCCAAACCGAATCAAAATGTCAGCCTGACAGACGCCTATGCCGCCTTTTCAGTCTGAGGAGCGGATGCCGCTGCGCATTATGTCGGGTGGGCAGACGGGCGTGGACCGTGCGGCGCTCGACGCCGCGCGTCAGGCCGGTCTGCCCTGTGGCGGCTGGTGTCCAGCGGGTCGGCGTGCCGAGGACGGTGTGATTCCCGACCGCTACCCGCTCCGCGAAACCCCGACGGTAGACTACGCCGAGCGAACGCACCTCAATGTTCGGGACAGCGACGCGACATTGATCCTGGCACGCGGGCCCCTCGTCGGCGGTACTGCGCTGACGCGAGAGGAGGCTGAAGCCCTAGCGCGACCGGTCCTCGTACTCGACCCCACCGACCCGAAGGCTGTCCGAGAGGCCCGTCGCTGGATGAGACAGCAGCACGCCATCCGAACGCTCAACATAGCCGGGCCTCGCGAGTCCACGGAGCCCGGCATCTACGCGGAAACGCTGGCTTTCCTCACGCAATTCTTTGCCGCAGACGCGCTCAGTTGCTCAGACGAAAGGTGACAGGGAGCGTAATTCTCACATCCACCGGTTCACCATGTTGCCGTCCGGGATTAAAGGAGGATCGCGCAATAGCGGTCACGGCGGCCTCATCGCAGCCATGACCAATGCCGCGCATGACCTGAAGCTGCTCTGCTTCGCCTTCTGAGTTCACAATGAATGTGACAAAGACTCGCCCTTCTGTTGCCGTGCGGCGGGCCTCTTCAGGGTAGTGGATGCGAGCGGCCACAGCTTCAATTCCACCAACGGGTTCGGGAAACTGCTCAACGATCTCAAACACCTTGGCCTCTTCCTGATCGGCCGAGGAAGCCTCAGTGGCATCCGCGGCGAGCCGAAACGTGATGGGGAGCATCATCTGCACCTCAACGGGTTGTCCTTGATGGCGACCCAGCGTGAACGTTGAACGGGCCAGGGCGACGATAGCCGCTTCGTCAACTCCATCGCCGATACCCCGCGCGACACGGATATCCTCCGCCAGCCCGTCGGTGTTGACGATGAATTGGAGGAAGACGCGACCCTCAGTGCCTTCACGGCGCGCTTCGCGCGGGTAGCGGATCTGTTGTTGCAATGCCTCCACTCCTCCGACGATTGTGGGCATCTCATCAACGACCTCAATCTCCGGGGTGGGTGGTTCCTGCGCGTAGGCGCGCGGGGCGAGGAGGAGCAGGGTAGTGGCGAAAAGCGCGCGATGAAGCATCGTCAAGCAAAGTCAGTGAGAGTAGGTAGACTAGACACCTCGACCCCCGGAATGCTGCTCAGGCTTCGTCCTCCGATAGATGCTGCTCGCCCCGGCGCCGGATGCCGCGCCCAAAGCGGTTGGCGTAGAGGTCTTCGCCCGACCGAAGGCGCCGCAGGGCGCGCGCAAACACGAGAAGCACGAGCCCAAACCCGATCACCAAGGTCATGACGAGGGGGAGCCAGAACGAGGCGTCGAAGGCGTCGCTGGCGTCGAGCCAGCGCGGGCGGCGGGCGCGCACATCGGGGTTCTGGATGGCCTTCACGACCGTCCAGGTGGTCGCGGCCAGGGCGAGGCCGATGACGAGGAGCGCGGCGGCACGAAGCAGCCGAAGGCCGTATGGGCGGGTGTCCTCAGCCATCAAGCCGATCCGGATTGCAGCGGCGCCGTCGAGAAGCGGTCAAGGTCCAGGTGCTCCTTGTCGTGCCACGCCCAGAAGCGCTGGCAGGGGAAGCGGTTCTCGTAGAGCGCCCGCGCCACGATCACCGAGTCTACGCCGAGCGGTTCGAGCGCCTGGAGAGCGAGCAGGTCGCGGTAGCCCCCGACGCCCCCAGCGGCTGTGACACGAGCCCGGGTGAGGTGCTTGGCCAGCGCGCGCAGCCCGTCGATATTGGGCCCCGTCAGGCAGCCGCTGCGCGGCGGATCGGCTGCGATGAGACGGCAGACGCCGCGCTGTTCCAGGTCGAGCGCGTGCTCAATCGCGTCCGGCGCATCGAGAGCCAGGCCGACGACGAGGCGACTGCCGGAGAAGCGTTGCACGGCCTCCTCCACGAAGTCGGCGTCGTACGTCGCCGTGGAGGCAATCTCGACGCGGTAGACCCCGGCCTCGAACAGCGCCTCGATGTCATCGAGCGTGCGGACGCGGCCGGCCGCCTGCACCGGGATGTCGAGCGCCGCCACGATCTGCCGGATGACCGTCAGGTTGTCCTCGTCCTTGGCCAACTCCTCCTGATCGCGGTTCATCAGGTGGAGGATCTTGGCGTTCTGGACGCGCCAGAGCTTCGCCATCTGGACCGGATCGTCGAAGTAGACGCGCTCCTCTTCCAGCTCACCGTTCCGAAACCGGACGCAGTGACCGCGCTGGAGATCGATGGCAGGGATGACGAGCATGGCGAGGAGGGGCCAATCCGCGCTTCAACGAGGCGAAGCCGATCCGGGTCCGGGCCTCACTTATGATTCAACCGGCTCAGTTCGGCGGAGCGCGCCGTGGCGGTGGCGACGGCGTTGATGAGCATCGTGCGAAGGCCGTGGTCTTCGAGGTTGGCGACCGCCGCAATCGCTGTGCCGCCTGGCGTCGTCACTTCGTCACGCAAGATGGCCGGGTGGCGCCCGGTGTCGAGGACGAGTTTGGCTGCGCCGAAGACCGTCTGTGCGGCGAGGCGGAGCGCCTGCGGGCGCGGCAGCCCTTGCTTGACGCCGCCATCCGTCAGGGCCTCGATGATCATGTAGACGTAGGCCGGGCCCGAGCCCGAGAGCCCAGTTACCGCATCCATCATGTCTTCCGGCAAGACCTCTACTGTTCCGACGGCTTCGAAGATGGCGCGCGCGCGACCGACGTGGACATCCTCGGCATAGCGGCCTCCGGCGAGCGCGGTCGCGCCTTCGTCGACCAGGGCAGGCGTGTTGGGCATCGCACGAACGACCGGCACATCCTGCCCGAGGGCTTCACGGAGCGCCTCCGTCGTGATGCCTGCGAGAATGGAGATGACGAGCGTCTCGGAGGCCAGATCCTCGCGAATGTCGTCGATTACCGTGCTCACCGTTTGCGGCTTGACGGCGAGAATCACGATATCCGCACCCCGGGCAGCCTCGGTGTTGTCCGTCGTGGTGACGATGCCGGGGAACTCGGCCGCGAGCGCGTCGAGGGCGGCGGTGTTGCGGCGCGTGACGCGCACCTGGGCGGGGTCCACATCGTGGCCGTGCATGAGGCCGCCGAGGAGGGCGCGGCCCATGTTGCCGATGCCGAGGATGGCGATGGTCTGGTCGGAGAGCATAGCAGGGCGAAGAAGCAGGCGAAGGAGGCGCGCGAAGATACCGAGCCTCAGACCTGATCTGCCGTTCGTCGTTACGACGTAGGTAGATTACGCGGCCTCTCGGTCACCTCGCCTCCTGATTCAACCGTCCTACCCATGATGCGCTCTCGCCTTACTCTCCTGCTTCTCGCGTGCCTACTTCCGCTCAGCGCTTGCGATACCCAGGACCCCGATCCGAACAACGTCCAACGGGTCTTTATCACCGAGGTGCGTATCGTCGATGCGCCGCTGCTCCGGCCAGACGGCGATGACTGGGACAGCCTCGGCGGCAATCCCGATATCTACGTCGAACTCGTCAATGCGACCAGCGGCAACATCATCGAGAGCTACCGCGACGAGAACTTCTCGAACGTCGGAGACAACGACTTCCCACTCGTCTACGATCTGGGCATGGGGCTCCCCGAGATCGAGTTCAACAGCTTCAACGGTGTGCTTGCCTTCGACATGTACGATGAGGACCCCCAACTCACGAAGGGCGATGACGATTACATGGGCTCGACGGAGGAGTTCACACTGCGTGACATCATCGACAGCGGGACGCCCCAATTCGTTAGCTTGACGAGCGCCAACAGCGATATCGTCATTCGGATCACGCTGGATTATGACTGACGTCCTTCCAGCTTCTCCATCGGAGGGCTGACAAACGGCTGACAGGGGCAGCGCCGAGACTCCGGTGCTGCCCCTTACCTTTTGCCCCTCCCTCGTGCTCGATCTGCTCGCCCCGCCTGTGTCTGCTCCCGTCGCCGCACCACCGCCCGATGCTGAGGCGATTGCCGCTGCGTTGCAGGAGCACTTCGGGTTCGACGCGCTGCGCGTCGGGCAGGCCGATGCGCTCGCCCCTGTCCTTGACGGCCGCGATACGCTCGTCGTGATGCCGACCGGCGCGGGTAAGTCGCTGATCTACCAGCTCGGGGCGTTGCTGCGCGAGGGCGTGACGGTGGTGATCTCGCCGCTGATCGCGCTGATGAAGGATCAGGTGGACGGCCTCGCTGCGCGCGGTCTGCCCGTAGTAGCGATCAACTCGTCGCAGGGGGGGGTGGAGCAACGCGCGGCGCTGGATACGGTGGCGCGGGGCGCGGCCAAGCTCGTCTACGTGGCGCCCGAGCGGCTGCGCAGTCGAGCGTTCCTTCGTGCGCTGGCGCAGGCCGATGTGGGGCTCCTGGCCGTGGACGAGGCGCACTGCGTCAGCCAGTGGGGCCACGATTTCCGCCCCGACTACCTCGCCATCGCCGAGGCCCGGCGCCGCATGGGCGACCCGCCGTGCGTGGCGCTCACCGCCACGGCTACGCCGCGCGTGCAGGCCGACATCGTGACGGCACTCGACCTGCACGATCCCGTTCGGCTCGTCACCGGCTTCAACCGCCCCAATCTGCTGTTTACTGTTCGCTCAACGCCTACGGCCAAGGAGAAGCGCAAGGCGCTCCGCACCTTCCTCAACGAGCACGAAGGCGACGCGGGCCTGATCTACGTCTCCACGCGCCGGGTGGCTGAAGACCTTACGCGCACCATCCGCGACGAGATGGGCCGCGCCGTTCGCACCTACCACGCGGGGCTCCCGGACGCGGAACGCTCGGAAGTGCAGGACCTCTTCATGCGCGGTGATCTCGGCCTCGTCGTGGCGACCAACGCCTTCGGCATGGGCGTGGACCGCGCCGATGTGCGTTTCGTGGCGCACTGGGCTGTCCCGGCCAACCTCGAAGCCTACTACCAGGAGGCAGGCCGCGCCGGGCGCGACGGGCTTCCGGCGAAGGCGGTGCTCTTCTACGCACCGCAGGACCGCAGCCTCCGCGAGTGGTTCATCCAGCAGAACGCGCCCGACACGGGAAGCCTCCGCGCATTGCTCCGCGCTGCCGAGCGCGAGGCCGAAGACGGGGTGCTCCGCGCGGAGCCCGACACGCTCGCCGAGGCCGCCGGGCAGCACCCCATCGGGGGGCGCGTGGGGCTGAGTCTGTTGGAACGCACCGGCGCACTCGAACGCCTCGACGACGAAGGGCCACTGCGCGTCTGGCGGGTTCACGGCTGGGATGACAAAGCGGCCAAGCGTGTCCTCGAGAGTGTCGAGCGGCGGCGCACCGGCAAGACGACGGACCTTGCCACGCTCATCCGCTACGCCGAGACCGGCGACTGCCGGCGCCGACTGCTGCTCGCCCACTTCGGCGACCCGATGGCCGAGGCGGATGAACTCCCGCTGACGGCCGAGGGCTGCTGCGACAACTGCCTCGTCCGCGCTCGCCTTAAAGACGCGCCCGACGAACTGCCGTCCTGGGACGTCCTCCCGATGCCCTCCCGCATCGCCCTCGGCCTCCTCGACGCCGTGAAGCGCCTGCGCTGGAAGGCGGGGCGCCGCACACTCGCCAAGATGATGACGGGCTCGAAGGCGGAGGGCATGGCGCGCTACGAGGGGTCGCCCTACTTCGGTCGCCTCAGCTTCCTCTCGCAGGACGAGGTGGACGGCCTCTACAAGCAGCTCCTCCTCAAGGATTACCTCCGCGTGACCGGCGGTGAGTATCCCGTGGTCGAACTGACGGCGCTGGGCGAGCAGGCCATTGCCCACCGCGAGGCGGTTCCCCTCGACATGCAGGGGACGCCCACAGAGGCCTCGACGCGCCGCGTGTCCTCCGAGGAGACCGACCTCGATGCTGATGGGGAAGCCCTCTTCAGTCGGCTTCGAGCCTGGCGCACCGAGACGGCTCGCGCCGCGGAAGTACCGCCCTACCTCGTCTTCAACGACCGCACGCTCCGCGCGCTAGCCGCCGCACGCCCACGATCGGAGGCCAATCTGCTGGCCGTCAAAGGGATTGGTCCCGCGAAGGCCGACGCGTACGGCGCCGCGTTGCTCAGTCTGCTGGCCGAGGGCTAAACGCAAAGCGGACGACCCCTGTGAGGAGCCGCCCGCAAAGTGGGCTGCATGTGCTGGATTACTGGGTGGGCTGCGGGACTGGAATGGGCGTAGGAAGCTGGGCCCCCGGATCGGCCACTGGATCAAGGATGTCGATCAGTTCCAGGTCGAAAATCAGCACCGTATTGGGGCCGATCCGGCGGTTGTCGCCGAAGACGCCGTAGCCGAGGCGGGGCGGAAGAACGATCGTGCGGCTTTCGCCGACCGTCATGTCCATCAGCGCTTCCTCCATGCCTGGAACGACCTCGCCGACGACGAAATCCACCGGCTGCCCCTCGGGGCTCTGGTCGAAGACTGTCCCATCGATGAAACGACCCGTGTACGTGACCAAGACGCGGTCGCCCATCTCCGGGCTTTCGCCGCCCTCGCCTTCGCTGTTGACGGTGTATTGGAGGCCGCTCTCGGTGGTCTGAACGCCATCCCCTTGGGCGTTGGCCGTCAGGAACGAGTCGGCGCGGACGCCAGCCTCTTCGAGGCGGGTCAGGAAGGCCTGAGCCTGGGGGTTGGTCCCCGCCTCGCGGCGAATCTGCTGCATCTGCATCTCCTCATTGATCGTCTGCTCTTCGCGCTGGTCGAGGCGGATCGAGTCGCCGGTGACGCCTTCACGGAGAGCGGCGGCGTAGATGCCCAGGTTTGGAGCGAACGACGAGTCGCGACGGGTCTGGATCTGCATTTCGAGGCCGCGCTGGTAGCCTACGACGTAGGGGAAGGCCACAGCCGAGTCGGTTTCGAACCCGGTGCGGAGGCCGCGCAGGAACTCGTCGAGGTTGAAGGAGCTGTCCTGCTGCGCGATCTGCTCGCCGAGCCGATAGGCTTCGAGGTAAGCGGCGCGCTCAACAAGGGAACGCTCGCCGATATCGTCGAGGCTGACTTCAGCAGGCGGAGCCTCCGAGCCGCCGCCGCAGGCGGCTAAGGCGAGGGACGCGGCGAAGAGGCCCGTGAGGAAAAGGGGGCGAAAGGTCATGGGTCGGAGTGTCGTCGGAAGGGAAAGACGCGCGGAAAACGTCCAAGCTACCGGGCTCGTATGCCGTAGGCTGTGTGGTTTCTGAGGAGTTCGAGGCGTGTGGGCGGACCCCGGCCTCGGCGAAGTTCCCGCTCTTCGCTCGCTCCTTTCTTTCCACTCTCTCCTTTCCCTATCCCCGCTCGCCACTCCGTCCGTTCTTTCCCCATACCCCCACACTCCCATCCTCAACCTCCCCACGCCCCCGTTCTCAAACGTAGCTTTGGCCCTCACCCACGCCCTGCACATGGCCGCCGCCGCTCCCATCCTCGTCACCTCCGCGCTTCCGTACGTCAACGGGCCGCTCCACCTCGGCCACGTCGTCGGCGCGTACCTGCCAGCGGACCTTTACGTCCGCTACCAACGGCTCAAGGGGCGCGACATCGTCTTCGTCTGCGGCTCCGACGAGCACGGCGTCGCCATCCTGATCCGGGCGATGAGGGAAGGCGTCGCCCCCCAGGACATCGTGGACCGTTACCACCCGCTCGTCCGTGACGCCTTCGAGGCTCTTGGTATCAGCTTCGATCACTACGGGCGGACGACCTCGGCCGTCCACCACGAGACGAGCCAGGACTTTTTCCTCACGCTGGAGCAGGCGGGCGTCTTCACCCGCAAAACCGACCGGCAGCTTTTCGATCCCGAAGCAGGGCTCTTCCTCGCCGACCGGTTCATCCGCGGCACCTGCCCGGTGTGCAGCTACCCGGAGGCCTACGGCGACCAGTGCGAGAACTGCGGCTCCTCGCTCTCGCCCAAGGACCTGATCGAGCCGAAGAGCGTGCTCTCCGGTGCCGAGCCGGTCGAGCGCGAGACGACGCACTGGTACCTCCCGCTGGGTGACCTCCAGCCGCGTTTGCAGGAATGGATCGTCACCAAGCCGGACTGGAAGCCCAACGTACTCGGCCAGATCGGGAGCTGGTTCAACGACGGTCTCGCCGACCGCGCCATGACACGTGATCTCCCGTGGGGCGTGCCCGTTCCGGACGGCGTGGAGGGCGAGGCGGAAGGGAAGGTGCTCTACGTCTGGTTCGATGCGCCCATCGGCTACCTCTCCATCACGAAGGAGTGGGCCGCCGAGCAGAGCGCTCCCGAGCGCTGGCGCCGCTACTGGCAGGTCCATGAGGACGGTACGACGCCGCAACTCATCCACTTCATCGGCAAGGACAACATCGTCTTCCACACGCTCATCTTCCCGGCGCTGCTGATGCGCCTCAACGACGCCATCGAGGGCGAGACGTACGTGTTGCCCGCGCAGGTGCCTGCCAACGAGTTTCTGAACCTCGAAGGGCAGAAGTTTTCCACGAGCCGGGGCTGGGCCGTCTGGCTGCACGAGGCGCTGGAGGCCTTCCCGGCCGACATGCTCCGCTACGCCCTCGCCACGACCCTCCCCGAATCCAAGGACGCCGATTTCGTGTGGGCCGACTTCCAAACGCATGTCAATTCCGAGTTGGCCGACGTGCTGGGCAACTTCGTCAACCGGGCGCTCTCCTTTGCGCAGCGCTTTTCGGGCAACGTCGTTCCGGCGCTCCACGGTCCGAACGCGGCCGACCGCGCGGCCCTCGCCACGCTCGCCGATTTCCCGGCGCGCATCGGGGCGGCGTACGAGGGCTTCCGCATGCGCGAGGCCGTGCAAGAGACGATGGGCCTGGCCCGCCTCGGCAACAAGTACTTCAACGATGCCGAGCCGTGGGCGACGCGCAAGACCGATCCGCAGGCCTGCGCCAACACCATCCACGTGGCACTGCAGCTCTGCGCGTCGCTGGCCGTGCTGATGGACCCCGTACTGCCGCACAGTGCTGCCGAACTCCGCGCCATGCTCAACCTCCACGATGTCCGCTCCAGCACGCCCGACCCGTTCGCGGGCGAGACCCCCATCGGCTGGGATCGCGCTGGGCAGCCGCTCCTGCCGGAGGGCCATGAACTCGGCGAGTCCGCCATCCTCTTCGCCAAGATTGAGGACGAGGCCATCGACGCCCAGCGCGCCTTGCTCGAACGCCGTGCGGCCGAAGCGAGTGGGGAGGAGGGCACGAGCACGGAATCTGGGGCGCCCTACGAAGCGCTCAAGGACACCATCGGCTTCGACGACTTCACGAGGCTCGACCTCCGTGTCGGACGCGTCGTGGCGGCCGAGCCCCACCCGAACGCCGACAAGCTGCTGCGCCTCGATGTGGACCTCGGTTTCGAGACGCGGCAGGTGCTCGCAGGCGTGCGGATGCACATGACGCCCGACGAACTGCACGGTAAGCACGTCATTGTCGTCGCCAACCTCGCGCCGCGCTCCATCCGGGGGCTGGAAAGCCAGGGCATGCTCCTCTTCGCCGAGAACCGCGACGGGCAACTCATTCCCGTGCTGACAGAAGGGGAGCCCGGTGGGGTAGTGCGCTAAAGCAGTACCCTACAACGAGAGAGGCCGAACGCTCCACCACAGCGCGTCCGGCCTCGTCAATGCTGTCTGGCGACAGCAAGGGTAGAGGAACTTACGGCATGAAAAGGTGCGGGGTCCTTGTCGTTAGGATTTTCATAGTCAGAAGTGCCGGGCGAGCGTGAGCGAGCCGAACAGATCGGCGCGTGGCTGGGCCTGGTACTGACGGCTTCGCACCACGAAGCGGGCGCCTCCACTCCACGTCGCCACGCGCAGTTCGGCGCCGATCCACGCCTCGCCGACGAGCGGAATCCGTTCCGCCTGGAGGCTCTCGCGAAACACGGTCCCGTCGAGAAACAGGTCGTGCAGCACCCACGAGCCCCGAACGCCGCCTTCCAGGGAGGCACCGACGCGTCTGGTAGCGCCGACGCGATAGAGAACGCGCCCGTCGGTGTAGGCGCCGGTCCAGAGCGTGCCCAGGCCGATTCCCGCGCGCGGTTGTAGCTCCACCTCGCCACCCAGTAGACTGGGCGCGTGAAGGCGCAGTCCCTGCTCGCCGTACAGCGCGAGGGCGGGCTCGAATGGCAACTGGTTGGCCCAGCCCTCGCGGGGGCGCGAGCCCACCAGCCGATGCAGGCCGTTCTGGGCCGGTTCGCCGAGTGCAGGCGGCCCGGTAGCGCCGAGTTCGAGTTCGAGCGCGCTCACCCGCATGGCGGTCATGGCTTCGACGCGCCCGTTGACGTAGAGCCACCCCGCGAACGGGCGCTCGCCGGGGACGGGCGTCTCGCCTTCGAGGCGCGGCGTATAGATGCGTTGGCCGACGGTAAGGTGGCTGGTTTCGCCGAGCCGTTCGGTGGGGGGCAGGAGGAGCCCGGCGTGGGTCCAGGACAGCGCGCCTTCAAACCGGAGTGTGAGTTCGGCGCCGTGCGTGTAGTCCCAATCGAGGGGGGTGCGGGCGAAGCGGAGTGCGAAGAAGTCGTTGTCTACGCGGAGCCGGACGGCATCGAGTGACTGCGCCTGAGCGGCGGCCAAGCCGAGCAGCATTAGCAGGACGATCAGGGCGAGGCGCACGAGAACGCAGGGGTGGGGAAGAGGGTGTAGAGTTTAAGCCAGAAACGGAGGCATGAGGGCTCAGTAGTATCTTACAACGCCCCCTGAACGCCCTTCCCCGATGCGTCTTCTCTCCCTCGTTGCGGCCGTCTGCTGCGGTCTGCTCGCTGCACCCGTCTTCGCACAGTACGGCGACTCCGCCAATGACTCTGGCGGCCCACTGCGCCCCGAGCAGGCCACGTTCGATGTCATCTTCTACGACCTCCATCTGGCGATCCGGCCCGAGAGCCGCTCCATCGAAGGCGTGTTGGAGATGCACGCCGACATCGTGGCACCGACGGACGTGCTCGTGCTCGATCTGGACGACGCCTTGACGGTCGATGACGTGACGGTTAATGGCACGCGGTCTCTCGATCTGTTCGATCCCGGCACGGGTATGCATCTCCGCGCCACTGGCCGGGGCACCGCCAGACGGATGGAACCGTTCACGCATGAGGCGGGAGTGCTTCGCATCCCACTCGGGCGTACCGCACAGCCAGGGGAGCGGCTCACGGCTAAGGTCCGCTACGGCGGCCAGCCGGTGGTGGCGCCGAACCCGCCGTGGGACGGGGGCTTCACTTGGGCCGAAAACGCCGACGGGCAGCCGTGGATCGCCGTCTCCTGCCAGGGCGAAGGCGCCGACCTCTGGTGGCCTGTCAAAGACCACCCCTCGGATGAACCCGACTCCATGCGCATCGCGCTGACGGTGCCGAGCGACCTCCGCGCCATCGCCAACGGGGCCTTCGATGGCCGTATGGACAACGGCGACGGCACGGCGACCGAGACGTGGCTCGTCTCGACGCCCATCAACAACTACGGCGTCTCCTTCGGCGTCGGCCCGTACGAGGAGGTCATCGCCGACTACAAGAGCCCAGCCGGATACACGATGCCGGTCACTTTCTACGTTCTGCCCGAGCGCGTGGCCGATGGCATCCGGCAACTGCCCGGCTTCCTCGATTCCATCGCCTTCCTCGAACGAACCTTCGGCCCCTACGGCTTTCGCCGCGACGGCTACAAGATCCTCCACACGCCCTACCTCGGCATGGAGCACCAATCGCTCATCGCCTACGGCTCCACCTTCGAGGACAACGACTTCGGGTTCGACTGGCTGCACTTCCACGAGCTGGCGCACGAGTGGTGGGCCAACCTCGGCACCGCCCCCGACTGGCGCGACTTCTGGATCCACGAGTCGTTCGCCAACTACGCCGAGGCGCTCTACGCCGAAGACCTCGCCCGCCGCAACGGCGAGGATCCGGATGCCGCCTATCTCGCTTACATCGGGCAGGTGCGGCCCAACCTCCGCAACGTCCAGCCTGTGGCGCCCGTGGAGCCGCGGACGACCAAGCAGATGTACAACCTGCCCGACGGCTCGTTCAACGGCGACATCTACTTCAAGGGGAGCTGGTTCCTTCACACGCTCCGTTTCCTGATGGACGACGACGAGGCCTTCTTCCGGTCGCTCCGCCGCATCCTCTATCCAGACTCCGCCCTCGAAGCGGCCACCGACGGGTCGGCCAACCGCTTCGTTTCGACCGCCGACGTGCAAAAGGTCTTTGAAGACGAGGCTAACCGCGATCTCTCAGCCTATTTTACGGTCTACCTCCGCCAGCCCGACCTGCCCCGCCTCACCGTCGACCGTGCTGGCGAGCGCGTCACGTTGCGGTGGCACACCCCCGAGGGGGCCCTTCCGCCCGATGCGCCGTTCGAACTCCCGGTCGAAGTGTCCGTCGGCGGCGACATGCAGCGCGTAGCAATGCCTGGCGGGGTCGCCACGTTCACCGTTGATCAGGACGCGTCGTTCGAAATCGACCCCGACGGCCGCATTCTGTTCGATGACAGTGTATTGCCCTAGAGTATCTTGGTATTATTCTAGGGACTGCTGGACTGCAACGTTTCCGATCATCACGTTTCACACATCGTATACCCCCGTGACTCCTTTCGCTTCTTTCCGTCGGAGCCTGCTGCTCGTGGTCCTGCTGCTCGCCGGGTCCGTTCAAGCCCAGTCGCTCCTCGCCGAGTTCGAGCCGTCCGTGACCACGTTCACGCTCGACAACGGCCTCTCCTTTATCG
>JABDIZ010000097.1 GCA_013003465.1 Rhodothermaceae bacterium | reverse complement strand
AACGGCATCGGCCAATACGTCGACCCCATCCGACGTGGCCAGATCAGCCTGCACGATCTCACACGCGCCGCCGGCTCCCCGGACTTCCGTCTGGAGGCTGAGCGCCTCTTCGTTGGACGAGCGGTATGCGACGACCAGGTCGTATCCCGCCTCCGCGAGCGCGAGGCTGATGGATCGACCCACGCGCACGGCGCCGCCCGTCACGAGGGCCAGCGGTTGGACTTGCTCGGTCATCGGGACACTGATAGCCGTTGAGCGCCTGGGTGAGCCGGGCGCTCACTCCATGTACGAGGTCGTTCGATGAAGGACCTGACCGGCAAGGTCGCAGTCGTCACCGGGAGCACCAAGGGGATCGGGCTGGCCATCGCGGAGCACCTGGTGGCTGCCGGGGCGTCGGTGGTCGTCTCGGCGCGCAACGAAGCAGAGGTGCGGGCGGTGGCCGACCGGCTCGGAGAACGGGCCCACGGCATCCCGTGCGACGTCGCCGACCCCGAGCAGTGTGACGCCTTGATCGCAGGCGCGGTCGCGCACTTCGGGCGTTTGGACGTTCTGGTCAACAACGCCGGCTTTGGCGTCTTCAAGCCGATTTCCGAGATGACGGTGCGCGATTTCCAGAGCCAGGTGGAGGTGAACCTCGGGGGCGTCTTCTACTGCTCGAAGGCGGCGTTGGAGCCGTTGTCCGCGTCGGGCGACGGCTTCATCGTGAACATCGCGTCTTTGGCGAGCCGTAACGCCTTCGCGGGAGGGACAGGCTACAACGCGAGCAAGTTCGGCGTCCTCGGCCTCACCGAGGCGATGATGCTCGACGTGCGATACAGCGACGTGCGGGTCAGCATCGTGATGCCCGGCAGCGTCGACACCTGGTTCAATGAAAACGTGCCGGTGGAAGGGCGCACCTGGAAGCTGCACGCGGACGACTGTGCGCTCGCCGTGATGCAACTGCTCGCCTATCCGAAGGAGGCCCACGTCAGCCGAATCGAAATGCGGCCGAGCCAGCCCAAGCGGCACTGAGGCGGGTGGGACGCCGGGCGCGGGCTGGCCTCTGATACTCCTTCAGTCCCCGGGGACCCTTGCTGACGTCAGATCCGGGAGGCGAGCGTTGAGGTGAGTGGGCCAGCAAGCGGAAGCTTGTTGGGCGCGGCAGCCCAGCCGATACTCAAAGAGGCCGCCCCTTCCCGGTCCACGGGCTCCGTTCATGCCACCACTC
>JABDIZ010000076.1 GCA_013003465.1 Rhodothermaceae bacterium | reverse complement strand
TCTTTGACAACCGCACGTGTGTGGCGGCACCAGTCGGCGTGCTCGCCCCTGATGACTTCGCTCCCAATCCCGACGGGCGGGATACGCGCCTCACGCTAGCCACGGGCGAAATCCCGAACGCTGAACCTACCCAGGGCGGCATGGCGACGGTCCTGCTTCTGCACGGCGTCACGGACGCCCCGACCATTGACGTGCTCATTGACGGACAACTGACCATCGACGATCTCGCCTTCGGGCAGTTCAGCGCGGCGCTGAGCCTGGCACCCTCTCCGCATCAGATTACCCTCCGCCGCGCCAGCGACGGAACGACGCTCGGCAGCTACCAAGTGGACCTGACCACGGCACCCGACGAGCGCCGCACGGTCACGCTCACCGGCTTCCTCGATCCGGGCGCCAACGGCAACGGCCCCCCGCTGACCGTCACGCTTGTGGACGAGAACGGCATGGCGGCGCCCGTCCCAACGGCAACCGAGCCCGGGCTCGGCGAGACGCCCACCGCAGTCCGTCTGCTGGACAACTACCCCAACCCGTTTACTGCCGCGACGATGTTCACGATCGTCCTGCCGCGTGAGGAGCACGTCCGCCTAGCCGTGTACGACCTGATGGGCCGCGAGATTGCCGTGCTGGTGGACGAGCGCATTCCTGCGGGCACGCACACCGTACCCTTCGCCCGCACCGATCTCGCCAGTGGCGCCTACCTGTACCGGCTGGAGGCCAGTGCCATCACCCATACCAAGCGCATGCTGCACGTACGCTGACCCCGTGCCCGTGCATCACCCTACCGCGCCATCAATGCTGCCGCCAACACCTCGGCGGGGTGCAAGGCGGTGCGACTCGTGACGTGCTCGATCTGATGACGGCAACTCGTCCCGGCCGCGACGACGGTAGCCTCGGGAGCCGCGCGGACGGCTGGAGCCAGTCGCTCTTCGGCCATCGCCAGCGAGACGGCCAGGTGCTCGGCCTCGTAACCAAACGACCCAGCCAGGCCGCAGCACCCGGCGCCCGTCTCGTAAAAGGCAAAGCCACACGCCTCGAACACCGAGCGACTCGCGTTCATCGTGGAGAGCGCCTTCTGGTGACAGTGGCCGTGGACGAGCACGTCCCGGTGCTCAGGCGTCCAGTCGAAGGCCTGGAAGCGGCCAGCATGCTCGGCGGCCC
>JABDIZ010000073.1 GCA_013003465.1 Rhodothermaceae bacterium | reverse complement strand
GGAGGGGAATCAGAAAGCGACGCATGCGGCAATGAAACGAAATCGCGAGGAGGGTGCGAGCAGCCAACGGGCGTATGGGGGCATTCCGTGCGTGGCCTGTGGTATCGGCGGTGCAGGTGAACCCCCGTAATCCGCCCAGCGTATCTTCCGCGCTGCTGTACCCGCCCCCCCATGATTGACCCCCAAACCCTCGACGACATCCAGGCGCGCTACGATGAAGTCAACGCGCTGATGGCCCAGCCGGAGGTCGCCACTGACCCCGCTCGACTCGCTGAGCTCGGGCCGGAGCAGGCGAACTTGTCCACCCTCATGGGGGTGATCCGGCGGTACCGCGCGGTGCTCCAGGAGCGCGAGGACTTGTGCGGGCTGGTCGAGAGTGAAGAGGGCGAGATGGCCGACCTCGCGGCGATGGAACTGGAGGGCATTGAGGAGCAGATTCCGGCGCTGGAGGCGGAGCTCGAAACGTTGCTCATCCCCAAAGACCCGGAGGACGCCCGCAACGCCATCGTCGAGATCCGCGCCGGGACGGGCGGCGACGAGGCCGGGCTCTTCGCGGGCGATCTGTTCGACCTCTACCAGCGGTTCGCTGCCGACAAGGGCTGGCGTGTCGAGATCATGGACACGAGCCCGGGCGCGGCGGGCGGCTTCAAGGAGATCACGTTCGCGCTCAAGGGCGCCGATGCCTTCGGGACGATGAAGTACGAGAGCGGCGTCCACCGTGTGCAGCGCGTGCCGCAGACCGAGAGCCAGGGCCGCATCCATACGTCGGCGGCGTCGGTAGCAGTGCTGCCCGAGGCCGAGGAGGTGGATGTGGAGATCCACGCCAACGACCTGGAGATCGACGTGTACCGCTCGTCCGGGCCGGGCGGGCAGAGTGTCAACACCACCGACTCGGCCGTGCGTATCACGCACAAGCCGACGGGCCTCGTAGTGACGTGCCAGGACGAGAAGAGCCAGCACAAGAACAAGGACAAGGCGCTGCGGGTGCTTCGCTCGCGCCTCTACCAGTTGGAGCGGGAGCGCCTCCACGCCGAGCGCGCCGATGCCCGGCGCGCCATGATCGGCTCCGGCGACCGCTCGGCCAAGATCCGAACCTACAACTGGCCGCAGGGCCGCGTGACCGACCACCGCCTCGACGGCGACGACAAGAATCACGCGCTCCAGAACATCCTCGCGGGCGACCTCGATGGCATCATCACGGCGCTCCGCGTGGCCGACCACGCTGAGCGGATGGCAGGGGGGTGAGGGTTGGAAACGCGGCGCGGGAATAGCTCCCTCTCGCAACGGTCCCCTTTCCCAACTCTTCACCCCCTCGGGGCTACCGTCCACCGGCTCGCGGTTCCTATCTTGCCGGTCTGCCCTGCCCGCGGCATTCGGTCGTGGGCATACGCTGTATCACACACCGTATTCCGGAGGGAATCATGGCTAACCAGTCCCCGATGTACGAGTTGATGTACATCATCAACCCCGTACTCAACGACGAACAGACCAAAGACATCGTCCAGCGCGTGACCGCGTTTATCCGCGAGAACGGCGGCGATGTGCAGGAGGTCGTCGAGATGGGCAGCCAGCGCCTGGCCTACCCCATCCAGAAGAAGCGCAACGGCTACTACATCAACGCCAACTTCTCGCACGAGGACGGCGACTTCATTGCCAAGTTCGACCGGGCTCTGCGCATCAACGACGATATCATGCGCCATCTCATCCTGCGCTACGATGCCAAGATGATGCGGCACTACGCCCAGCAGAAGAGCGAGCGCGCCAACGCGCCTGCCGAAGCTGAAGCTGCGGCGTAAGTGAATCGCCGTTCTCCTCGCACTCCAGACGACCTGAATCATGGCTGAAGAAACCACCGCCACTACGACGACCAGCAGCACCGCCACTACGACGACCAGCAGTGCCAGCGAGCCCATCGCGCGGACCGCCGCGCCGGGCGCCAAGTTTGTCAAGCCGAAGTGCCCCTTCGTTGAGGCAGGCATTGAGTACATCGACTACAAGGATGTCGAGACACTCAAGCGCTACCTCAACGACCAGGGCAAGCTGTTCCCGCGGCGCCTCACGGGCGTCTCGGCCAAGTTCCAGCGGCAGCTCACGCGTGCCGTCAAGCGCGCCCGCCACGTCGCCCTGATCCCCTTCATCGCTGACAACGTGAAGTAGTCAGTGGTTCGTAGGCAGTCGTCTGTTGAGGGCACTGGCATCATTCAAGCACTACGGACCACGAACAACGGACCAATCCCATGAAAATCATCCTGAAGGACGACCTCGTGAACCTCGGTCAGGCCGGGGAAGTCGTGGAGGTCAAGCCGGGCTACGGGCGCAACTACCTGATCCCGCGCGGGCTCGCCGTCGTCGCCAACAAGAGCAACGTTCGCCGTTACGAGGAAGAGACGCGCCAGCGCGCGCACAAGCTGGAGCAGAAGCGCAAGGACGCCGAAGCCCTCGCGGGTCGCCTCGACGGCATGGAGCTCGAGTTGCGGATGCGCGTCGGTGAGGAGAACCGCCTCTTCGGCACCGTCACCACGCAGCAGATCGCCGAGGCGCTCGCCGAGAAGAACATCGAGGTGGACCGCCGCAAGATCATCATCGGCGAAGAGATCCGCGTGACGGGCGTCTACAGCGCCACGGTAAAGGTGCACCCCGAGCACGACGCTGAACTCAAGCTCCGCGTGGTCACGGAGGATGGCACGATGCCTGCTCCACCGCCCGAGCCAGTGTACGCTGAGCCTGAGCCCGAAGTGGACGAGGCCGCCGCCGAAGAAGCGGAGGCCGAGGCAGAACTGTCCGACGAGATGGACAGCGAAGACGCTGAGCTTTAACAGCTCCACATCATCGAACAGGACGGGGTGCGCACGGGAACGACCGGCGCACCCCGTTTCGTTTCAGGGCACGCTAGTTGCCACGCGATCTGCGTTGTCTCGGCCTCCTCTGGACTCATGCGTCTCTTTCCTCTGCTCCTCATCTTGTTGCTTGCGGCGCCTGCCCAGGCCCAGTTCGGTCCGCCGATCCCCGACGAGGTGGTGACGTGGACGGCGACTGTTCGTCCCCCCTCGACGGCGGAGGAAATGACGGACACCTTCTGGCCGGGCGAGCGAGCCTATATCACGCTCACGGGCGAGATCCTGGATGGCTGGCGCGTCTACGCGCTCGACACGCCCGGCGGCTACCCGGCTCAACTCACCCTTGCCGCGCTGCCGGAGGGTCTGGTGCGCTACAGTGTTCCCGGCGAAGCCGAGCCGCACGACGGGCACGACACGGTGCTCGATGAGGCCTATCGGTACCACGAAGGCCGGGCGCGCATCTGGCAGGGGGTGCAGGTTAGCGCGGAGGCACCCCCGGGGCTGCGGGTGGTGACGGGCACGCTGCGCTACGCCGCCTGTAACGATGAAGTCTGCATTCCGCCCCGCGACCTGCCGTTCGAAGTGCGGCTGATCGTCGCCGAGTAGCGGAACGGCAGCATCACGCAGACCCCAGGCATTTAAGCGGCAGCGCCTGAGGGCGACATCGTTCACCGAACACACCCGGTGGACCGATGCCTGTCCCTGTATTGATGCTTGCCCTCGGCTTCGCGTTTCTCCTGGCGGGATGCGATGGCGTCGAGAGCCTCCTCCCGTACGACGAGGCCGTGGATCCACCGTCGGCCGAATCGAGCGCGATGCTGGCCGCCGTCAACGCGCTCCGCGCCGAGGAGCGCCAGTGCGGAAGCGAACGCTTCGCGCCCGCACCGCCGCTTGTCTGGAACGGCCGCCTCCATAGCGCCGCCGACGCCCACACGGACGATATGGCGTCCCATGATCACTTCGACCACATCGGCACGGACGGCAGCACGGTGGGCGACCGCGTTTCGCGCGAGGGCTACGAATGGAGCCGCGTGGGCGAGAACATCGCGCGGGGCCAGCAGACGATTGACGAGGTCGTGGCCGACTGGGCCGAGAGCGCCGGGCATTGCGCCAACCTCATGAACCCGTCGTTCGCGGAGTTCGGGGCGGCCGAGCAGGAGTTCTACTGGACGCAGGTGTTCGGGAGACCGCGTTAAATCGGTAGGAGCGGTTGAGCAGGTGAGGAGCACGGGCGATCTTGCGTCTCCACCCACCGCGCCCCTTCATGGACACCGTTCTCTTCGTCTGCACCCACAACTCGGCCCGGAGCCAGATGGCCGAAGGCCTGCTCCGCGCGCGCTACGGCGACCGCTACCGCGCGCTCAGCGCAGGCACCGCGCCCGGCGGCGTCAACCCCTTCGCGGTTGCCGCCATGCGCGAACTCGGGATTGACTTGAGCGGGCATACCTCAGACCATGTAGAGGCCTTTGCCGACGAGGCGCTCGACTACGTTGTGACGGTGTGCGACTCGGCGCGCGAGGCGTGTCCCTACATCCCAGCCCGCAAGCGGAACCTGCACGAGAGCTTCCCCGACCCCTCAGCCGTCGAGGGCTCCGATGACGAGAAGTTGGCGGCTTTTCGCACCGTTCGTGATAAGATCGGGGAATGGATCGACACCACGTTCGGCCAGGAGAGCCCGCAGAGTGCCTGAGCCGGGTATCTTGACACCGGTTGGCAGGTAGCTTCATGGCCCGTCGTTTCTCATCAGATCCCCAGCGGCACGAGCGTCCGGCTCGTCGGTCGCACGCGCCGCGCAAAGGCGGCGCGGGGAAAGCGTTTCTCCTTCTCGGTCTGGTCGTAATGGTTCTCAGCGTGCTTCTGGTGTTGTTGATGATGTCGCCGAGCGGCGACGATGACCGGTCGAGTGGGCCGCAGGTCGCGGGTTCGTTTGCGGAGCCGAGTGGGCTCCGGTTCGTGCAGTGGAACATCGCCAACATGGGCCGCTCGAAAGACGCCACCGAGATCGGCGTAATGGCCGATGTGCTGGCCCCGGCGGCCGATATCGTAGCGATTCAGGAGGTCAGCACCTCGGATGCCGGATCCGATGCCATTGTGCGCCTCGTGGCGGCGCTGGAGCAGCGCGGCGGCGACTGGGACTGGACGGTTTCCAACCCGACGACGGGCGAGGGAGGCTCCGAGCGCTACGCCTACGTCTGGCGCTCCGACCGCGTCCGCACTGAAGGGGTCTGCACGCTCGAAGTGTCCCTCGCGGGTTCGATAGACCGCGAGCCGTTTCTGTGCACGTTCGTCCGCACCGGCAGCACCCGAACCGAGCCCATCCTCGTGGCCTCCTTCCATGCTGTGCCGACGAGCAAGAACCCGGCGCAGGAGAACGTCCAGCTCGTCCGTTTGCACGAGCGCTACCCCGAGGCCGATCTTGTCGTCGCGGGTGATTTCAATCTGCCCGCTGATCGGAGCGCGTTCGACAATCTGCGCGCGTCGGGCTTTCGGGCAGCCCTCGCCGATCAGAGGACGACGTACAAGACGGTGCGGACGCCTGCCGGAGAGCACCTCGCGAGCGAGTATGACAACGTCTTCTACGAGCCCGCCGAACTGACCGTCACACGCGCCGGTGTGCTGGACTTCTCCGGTCGCTTTCCGACGCTCCGCGACGCCCGGCGGGTGTCGGACCACTTGCCGGTCCTCGTGGAGTTCGAGTGGCGCTAAGGCCCCGGTACGGTGTCATCCCCGCCTCCAAGCTGGACTGCGCAGTAGCGGCGAAGCCCCTCTCCGCTCTGTGGATTGGCAATGGCGCAGGAGATCCCCAGTCAAGTCCGGGCTGACGAAGGGGAGACCAGTGCGGGAGCGGATTCGCGCGCAGCGGGTTGAACGGCTCTCCCTGACTCCTCCATACGCGCATGGGTAGCTCCCTCCGCCTCGGCCGCATCGCCGGGATCGACGTGTTTTTGCACTGGACCTTCGGGCTCTTGCTCGTGGGCGCCTTCGCCTTCTTCCTGGTCAACGGGCAGGGCGTGGCGACGGCCGCGGCGGCGCTGCTGCTGATCCTGGCCGTCTTTGGCTGCGTGGTGCTGCACGAGTTCGGCCACGCGCTCACGGCGCGGCGCTACGACGTGCCGACGAAGGACATCACGCTCTACCCCATCGGGGGCGTGGCACGGCTCCAGCGTATCCCCGAGGCGCCGACGCAGGAACTGCTCATCGCCATCGCCGGTCCAGCAGTCAACGTCGCGCTCGCGCTGCTGATCGGCGGTGGACTACTCGCCCTTGGGCAGTCCATCACCGCGCCGACGGGGCTGGGCGAGCCGCTGGGGCATTTCTGGGCGAACCTGTTCTGGGTCAATGTGCTGCTCGTGGGCTTCAACCTGCTGCCCGCGTTCCCGATGGACGGCGGGCGCGTGCTGCGGGCGCTTCTCGCCTACAA
>JABDIZ010000062.1 GCA_013003465.1 Rhodothermaceae bacterium | reverse complement strand
CCATGCTCCGGATACTCCGCCGCCGCCTCGGCATAGGCCACCAGCACTCCCGGGCTCAGCCGCACGTCGTCGTCGAAGAACACCACCAGCCCCTGCTCGACTGTCGCCAGAGCCTCGTTGAGCGCGTGGCTCTTGTTGGCGCGCTCGACGTGGAGGTAGCGCAGCCGGAGCCCAGGGTGGGCCTCGGCGGCCCGGGCGACGAGGTCGCGCGCGCCGGCCGGGGGGCCGTTCTCGACCACCACGGTCTCGCGGTAGGCGTCGGGTCGGTCGCATTCGGCGAGCGAGTCGAGGGTGCGGGCCAGGAGGGTGGCGCGTCCGTGGGTCGGGATCAGCACCGTCAGCGGGTGAGAGGTCATGGTGTTTCGGTGCCCTCCAGCCGTTTGGATTCTTGGAGGGCAGGGCGCGGCGGACGCACGTACGCGCGGATGATGGCGAGCGGCCACGCGATAGGGATCACCGCCTTGTACCACTCGGGCGAGTCGCGCCGGAGGAGGTGCGGAACTACATCAGGAAGAGCAAGGGTCACACGTTTGACCTGCTGAAGCATGAACCGCGTTCTTCTCCGACGACGAGCCTCCACGCCACGGGTGAGTCCTGCGCGATAGGCCCGCTGAAGTGCCCAGTCTGGCGTACAACTCTGACGCGGCACGTAATGCCAGACGTGGGCGTCTAACACATCGACTCCTTCGATGTGCAGGTCCCGCATCCGGCGCTGCATGTTGGTCTCCTGACCCCCTGCCCCGATAGGCGAGCCAGGACCATAGTTCGGGTTGAAACCGCCGGTCTTGTGGATATCGCTTGTGAAGGCTGCCCAATTGAAGCCGAGATAGAAAGGAGCCTTGGGTCCTGTTTTCAGGTTGAGGCCCCTCGCCGACCAGGGCAGGAGCGGGATGAGCCACTCCGGAGGGCGTTCCTCGTAGTCGACGCCGAAGGGCCCGCCGAAGTACGCACCATGCTCCGGATACTCCGCCGCCGCCTCGGCATAGGCCACCAGCACTCCCGGGCTCAGCCGCACGTCGTCGTCGAAGAACACCACCAGCCCCTGCTCGACTGTCGCCAGAGCCTCGTTGAGCGCGT
>JABDIZ010000056.1 GCA_013003465.1 Rhodothermaceae bacterium | reverse complement strand
CCCCTGGCGCTATCACGCCGGACGCGACGCACAACGCCCGCGAGACGCCGGTCGCGATTCAGCTTCCTGACTGGAACGCATGGCTCCCGGATGTGCATCCCGAAGATGTGTGGGAGGAGTTCTTCCTCGCCAGCACGCCTATCGACGGAAGTGATGGGGACACGCGCGGTGACGTGCTTGGCCACTACGACAAGCTGCAGGGTGACCTGCAGACCATCGGTCCCGATGTAATGATTCAGAGCGGTGAACTGGCCACGCTCATGGGCAGCTTCTCGTCGGCGGGCATCAAGTACTTCTTGGACTACCGGAACGGTGACGCCGAGGCGCACGTGCCGGGTAGCATCCACATCGAGTCGGCCCGGCAAAGCATACGGAAGTGGACCCTCGTCCAGCTCTGGGATATCCAGCAGACGTACGCCCTCGACAGTGTCGCGCCCGAGGTGTACGGACAGTACGGCGAAGCCCGTTCATGGCTTGGTGCCTCGCGTCAGATGTTTGATCTGGCTCCCCACCTCAGTGCTGAGAACAAGCTCTCGTTCTTCTACCAGAACGACCTTGCAGGCAAGACGGAGTCGACTGCGTGGTATCAGCTCCAGGTGGTCGTCAACGCAGGCAATCGTATAAATGCGGGGTCCATTGCGCCGGTGGACTGGAACTACCATCCGAAGCACATCAATGGCCTCTCCGACAACGAAGGAGGGCCGCGGCATCCCTTCCGCTCTGCGCAGGCCTGGATGAAGCTGATCCAGACCTTCCATCATGATGGACTGCTCGAAGAAGAGCCCTATGTTCGGCATGCTCATCCGGGGCGCTGGGGTGCCTTCGAGACGTTCGAGGACCTCGACTTCGCTACCCGGGCGGCGGTCTTCGGCACCCTCATCAACGCGTACATGGATGCGGTCGAGTCCCACGAGATCAGTGAGTGGAACCGACCAGCAGACATAGATACGCCGAACCGCTGGGAACCAGCCAGTTACCGTCCTGAACTCATCGAGGAGGGAACATCATGGCAGAACGCCCACCAGAACGGGCGCTACGCTGACCTCTGGTATTCGATGATTCCCACCTTCGCCGCCTGGGGCGTCGATAGCCAGGTGATCGCCCGCATGAACACGTGGGGAGCGCAGATGTGGCCGCTCGCTGACTGGGGTGCCATCCCGACGGGCACCGAAGGAGGCGAGACCGCGCCGACTACGTTCGCGCTCGAACCGGGCTTCCCCAACCCGTTTGCTTCCACCACCACGCTCGCGTACACCTTGCCTGAGGCCGGCCCGGTTCGAATGGAGGTGTTCGACCTGATGGGCCGCAGCATCGCCGTACTGGTGGATGGGGAGCGGACCGCCGGGCGTCATGCGGAGACCCTGGTGGCTCAGGGGCTTGCTTCCGGGACCTACATTGTCCGGCTTCAGGCGGGCAGTGCCACCGACACCCAGCGAGTGCTGGTGATGCACTAAAGAAAGCGTCTCTATCACCGCAGTTACCAGGCGGGGCGCGCATATCGCGTCCCGCCTGTAGCTTTTTATCATGCTCAGCCGAACCGCTCAATCGTGCTCCCAGGAGGCGTGTGCGTCATTGATGGCTTGTTGCAACATCGCCGGACTGACCTCGCCGTAGTTGAAGGCATAGGCGAGCGTGCCATTGTTGCGGAAGATCCATGTGGTGGGTGTCCAGGTGAGCGTATGGCCCAAGAAGGTGCGGCGTCGGTTGGATCGGTCGTCGCTCGGTCCGTAGTCCGGCTGCGCCAGTACGGTCACCGACGCTGGAATGGCGTAGCGGTCCAGCGTCGCCTGCCCGGTCTCGCCGTCGTTCCAGATGGTCACAAAGGTGAACGACACGTCGGCGTTGGCTTCGATCACCTCGTACCAGCCGCTCTGCAACTCGGCGATGGAGTTGCCGCACCACGGGGCCCAGAAATGCACGACATGCACGCCGTCCTCGGCGATGCGCACTTGGACCGCCTGCTCGGCTTCTGTACTCTCTTCAGGCGCTGAGGGCGTGCCCGCCGTTTGAGCACAGGCGGATGCCGTCAGGCCAATTGTCAGAGTGAGCAACAGGAGCAGCTTCATAGCAGGCTGGGCAGGGGACACAGGGCGGCGTTCTCAGGGCGCGCCACCCACGACGACGACGATCTCGCCGCGCACTCTCGGTTGGGCGGCGTACCACGCCTGCACCTCGGCCAGCGTTCCGCGCCGGACTTCCTCGAACTTCTTCGTGAGTTCCCGCCCGACGGCAGCCGGGCGTTTCGGTCCGAGGTGCTTCGCCAGTTCGCCGAGCAGCTTCACGAGCCGGTGCGGACTTTCGTAGAGCACGATGGTGCGCGGTTCCTCCACGAGCGCCGTGAGGCGCGTCTGGCGTCCTTTCTTCTGCGGCAGAAAGCCCTCGTACACGAAGCGGTCGCACGGCAATCCACTGGCGACGAGTGCCGGGACGAACGCCGTCGCGCCAGGTAAGGCCTCTACCTCAATACCCGCCGCGAGGGCTTCGCGGACGAGCAGGAAGCCGGGATCGGAGATGCCCGGCGTGCCCGCGTCGCTCACGAGGGCGAGGCGCTCGCCCGCTTGCATCCGCTCCACGAGGTGCTTCGTTTTGCTGTGCTCGTTGTGGGCGTGGAAGCTCGTGCGCGGCGTCTCGATGCCGTAGTGCTGGAAGAGCACGCCGGTCGTCCGTGTGTCCTCGCAGGCAACGAGGTCGGCCTCCTTGAGCACGCGGAGCGCGCGGAAGGTGAGGTCTTCCAGGTTGCCAATGGGGGTGGGAACGAGGGTGAGCATGCTCGGAGAGAAAGAGAGGATAGAAAGGAGACCAAGGAGCATACTGCCAACGCTCTCCTCTCATGCTCTTCCCGCGTTCCTTTCTTTACATCAGCGCTTGCGCTGGAAGAGCCCGGCGAGGCGGCGGATGGGGTCGCGCGTGGCTGGGTCGCGGGCTTCCCGACGGGCGAGCCAGAGGCCGAGCAGCCCGACGATCACGTTGGCCGCCCACATGCCGAGCCACGGCGGGATCATGCCGCGGTCGGCCAGCTTCTCGCCCTGTACGAGCGTGATCCAGTAGAACAAAAAGACGACGACGGCTAGCGTGGCAATCAGGCCAACCCCGCCGCGCGCCACCGCCAGCCCCAGCGGGACGCCGATCAGCACAAACACGAGGCAGGCGAGCGCAATCGAGTTCTTCTTGTAGATCTCGACGCGGTAACGGTCGGCGCGCTGCTGATCCCAGCGGACGGCGTTGGCGGTGGTGTTGGCCTCGGCGTAGAGGCTCCGGGCGCGTTGCACGGCGCGGTCATAAACGGCCTCGCGTTCGGATGCGGTGAGGCTGTCGAGGAGCGGGCGGTGGGCGCCGATCAGCGTGGCGTCCGCGGCAGCGGTGGAATCGGCTGAATCGGACGTGTCCTCCGTGGATGCACCCGTCGCGGATGTCGTCATGATGCGTCCAGCCTGGGGTTGCTCGTCGGGCGGCGGTCGCGTCAGGGTCGCCCGCAGGTCGGCCAGGCGGCTCGCGATGTGCAGATCCATCGAGTCGACCAGCGCGATCATGTCCGAGGTGCGCATCGTGCGATCCGTGCGCATGCCGCTCAGCGAATCGCTGCGCTCGAAGGTCAGGTCCGAGATGTCGAAGCCCAGGCGGTGCTGCCGAAAGGCGAGGTGTTCGTAGCGCTCCGTGTCGCGACGGCGGTTCTCGCGGCGGTGCAGTTCGCCGTCCTCCATCGTCATCTCGAGGCGCTGCCCGCCGTAGGCTGTGGCGAGGCGGGCGCGTTCGGCCACGAGCACCGCGCGTCGGCTTGCGTCCGTGCCGTCGAAGACGGTCACGCCGTAGAGCAGCCCGTTGGAATCGGGTGGGATGGCGTTGGCGCGGATGGCATAGCCGTCGAGGCCGGTGTAGAAGACGCCGGGTTCGAGTTCGAAGCCGGGGCGGGAGAGGCGGATGTCGCGCCAGAGCCCCGCCATGCGGTAGTTGGCCTCGGGCAGCATCACGTTGTTGAAGTAACCCAGCGCACCGACCAGCAGCAGGCCTACGAGCAGCGTGGGCCAGGCGAGCTGGAACAGCGAGACGCCCGCGCTTTTGACGACGAGGTAGGCGCGGCTTTCGCTCAGCCGCCCGAAGGCCGTGATCATCGCGATCAGCCACGCCATCGGCACCGCCAGCGTGACCATGTAAGCCAGGCTGTAGGCCACGAGTTCCAGCAGCGCCCAGACCGGTAAGCCGCGTCCGACCAACTCGGGCAGGTAGCGGATCAGGAACTGCATCAGCAGCAGGAACATCAGCGTCCCGAACGCCGCGACGAACGGCACGGGCAGGGCGCGCAGGATGGTCCAGTGGAGACGCTTGAGCATCGGTTCATTGATTGACGGAAGATCGGAAGATTACAGGGCGATCACCGCCTCGTCTTCCGATCTTCCGATGAACCACTCTCCCGATGAACCGATCCGCATGACTGTTCAATCCTTCGTCGTCAGCCCGTTCGCTGAGAACTGCTACATCGTCCATGGCGATGGCGAGGCCGCACTCATCGATCCCGGCACGACGACGCCCGCCGAGCGCCAGGCCGTGCTCGACTACCTCGACGCGCAGGACCTGCGGGTGCGCCACCTGCTGCTCACGCACGCGCACATCGATCACATTTTCGGCTGTGCCTTCTTCGCCGAGCGCTACGGGGCTGAGGCCGACCACGGCGGCTGGCAACTCCACCGCGCCGATCTGCCGCTCCTCGACCATGCGCCCGTCCAGGCCGAGTTGTTCGGCGTCCGCATCACGCCCCCGCCTGCGCCGACGCATTTTTTGGAGGAGGGCGAAGTGATCGAACTCGGCAGCGGATCGTTCTCGGTGCTGCACACGCCCGGCCACTCGCCCGGCTCCGTTAGCTTTTACAACGCGGCCGATGGCTTCGTCCTCGGCGGCGACGTGCTCTTCCAGGGCTCCATCGGCCGCACGGACCTGTGGGAAGGCTCCATGCCCGTCCTCCTCGACTCGATCCGCACGCAGTTCCTCACGCTGCCGGATGACACCGTCGTCTACTCCGGCCACGGCCCCGCTACGACGGTAGGCCGCGAGCACGAGACGAATCCGTTCCTGACAGGCGCGCACGCCGCCTAGGATCCCACGACGAGGATCTGCGGCGGACACCGTGACGGGCTTGAGGGGATGCCCAGCCGCTTGCAGGCGACCCGATGCGCGTGCTTGGAGTGAGATTCGCGAGTGTGGTCCCGAACGCGGCGGCGAGCCACCATCGGCACCTAGCGCAGCGCTGAGCCCGACCGGTCCGTGCGCCTCGCCCGCGTTCTTGCACACTATGTGGCTCGATCGCCCGGTTTAAGGTGGCCTGGGCAGGGGACGATTACCAGATCGGCCTCTTTGGGGCAATCTCGGCGGTTTGCCACGGTATTCGCCTCGTTAACTCAGCCAATGCTACGCGGGAGCCCGTACATATTCTCACGGTGGGGCGACTCAGCGGACGTGCACCGGGACACGTACCGCATCTTCTGCGTGATGGCGAGCGTGCTCAACCCAGTCTTTGGGTTGGTCTATCAGATCACTGACCCCGAAGCCTTCGATCCGCTCTGGGCACGGCTCGTGCTCTCGGTAGCAGCCCTGTTGCTGCTCTCCCTATCCTACATGGTCCGGTGGGTCGAGGAGAACTTCATTGCGTTGGTCCGGGGGTACTTCTACCTCCTCATCGTCTTCATCATCGGGCTGACCACCTGGAACGACTTCTCCTATCAGTACACCATGGGGATGCTGTTCGCGATCACGGGGATGGGGATTGCATTCAGCCTGGGGTTGCGGGCGCATATCGCGCCGCTCCAGCGCTACCTCCTCTTCACGGTGGCGCTCACGGTGGTTGCTGGCCTGTTCGTGTCCGAGCCCGGGGCGAACGTCTGGATCGTGTGGGCCTGTGCCGCCTCAACAGCCCTCGTCATCTATGTGGTGGCCTATGCGAAGATCAAGGCGGAGGAGCTAGTCGTGGCGTCCGAGCATCGCTACCACACGCTCATGAACGCGGCCAGCGACGCGATTTTCATCGCTGAACCGGACACGGGTCGCCTCCTCGACGCCAATCAGAAGGCACTCGAGTTCACCGGCCAATCGCTCGAGGCGTTCCGGCGCATGCGCTTGCGCGACCTTTTTCCCGAACCGGATCGGGATCACTACGCGGCCCTCCTCGATGCGCACGTGTTCGGGGAGGAGCCCATCACCGAGGACCTCTTCATCGTCGGGGAAAGTGGCGAGCCCATTCCTGTCGACCTCAGCGCGAGCCGCGTCGACATCGACGGGCGCCCGGTGATCCAGTGCATCTTCCGCCGCCATCGGTACGAGCAGCAACTGATCCAGGCCAAGGAGCGGGCTGAAGAACTCTTGCGCCTGAAGACGAGCCTGCTCAACAACATGAGCCATGAGCTCCGGACGCCGCTCACCTCTATCCTCGGATTTTCCGAGATTCTCTCGGAGGAGGCCACGGGCTCGCTCAAGGAGCACGCCGATGTCATCTTGAGCGGTGCGCGCCGCCTCCACGAGACCGTCAACTCCGTGCTGGGCCTTGCCCAGCTGGAAGGAGGGCAGCCCTCGCTGGAGCTGCAGACCCTCGACCTCGTGGAGCATCTCAAGGAGGCCGCGGGCTACCTGAACCCCCTCGCCGAGCAGAAGGGGATTGCGCTACAGACGGTGTATCGCGTTGCACCCGCCTACATCTCGGTCGATGCAGCCTGCCTGGGGCGGATCGTCAACAACCTCGTCGGCAACGCCATCAAGTTCACGGAGTTCGGCGAGGTGCGCATCGTGGTTGAGGCCACGGCCGCGCACGTACGGTTGCAGGTGCAGGATACCGGGGTCGGGATCGCCGAGGACTTCTTGCCTCGTCTCTTCGAGGAGTTCCAGCAGGAATCGACAGGCCTCGCGCGCTCGTATGAGGGAAGCGGTCTGGGCCTCGCCATCACCAAGCGGCTGGTCGAGCTGATGGACGCGACCATTGGCGTCGAGAGCACCAAGGGCCAGGGAACCACCTTCGTTGTCGTCTTCCCTCGGGTTACGCCGATGCCGCGCGCCTCGGCGGGTCGGCCGGAACCTGCGAACACCGATCGCAAACGGGTTCTGCTCGTCGAGGACAACCCCAGCACGCGGGCACTTATCCGGCTTCGGCTCGCGGAGTTCTGCGAAGTCGAGGTAGCGGCCGACCCGTCCTCGGCGCTGGCGCTTGCCGAGGCGACCACCTTCGATGCCCTCCTGCTCGATATCAACCTCGGCGACCGAATGGACGGCGTGGACCTCCTCCACGCGTTGCGGCAGACGCCGCGCTACGCACAGACCCCGAGCGTGGCCCTGACGGCCTACGCGATGCCCGGGGACGAGGAGCGCTTCCGGGCCGCCGGCTTCGATCACTACCTCGCCAAGCCCTTTACCAAGGAGCAACTCCTCCGCCTCTTTCCTCGCCTCTTTCCGACCGATCGCCTTGTACCCTCCGGGCCTCTCGAGGCCGTCCCCCACCCTGGGTAACCCCTGTGCATCGTTCGGTCCCACCTCTTTCCGATCTCGGGATGCATCTCCTGGTTAAGCCAGGAGCAGCCTTCCGTCTCGATCCTCACCTCGACTACATCAAGAAGATGGTGGCGCAGGGTGGACCCGAACCCCGCCACTACGCCTCCTTCGAGCGCTGGCTGACTTATGTGGCGATGGAACTGCGCACCGAGCGGATGACCAAGGAGGAACTGCACATGCTGCACGAGGCCTTTGGCCGCGCGCTTTCGCTCGAAACCAACCAGGGGCTGGGGCTGCGCAAACCACATGGCTACCCGGGCGACTACGAGATCATCGACCGGATCTATCGCGAGCACATCACCGACGACCCGCACCTTCGAAACTGGGACCTCTACTTCCACACCCAGGCCGCCCCACGCGCCGTCCGCAACCGGAAAGCGTACTTCATCGATCTCCTGCATGCCCTCGTCGCGTCTGTCCCAGGTACGGACTCTCTTCCGGTGCTCAATGTGGCCAGTGGGCCTGCGCGCGACCTGTTCGAGTTTTTCCAGGGCAATGGCCGCGACCCGCGCGTAACCGTCGAGTGCATCGACGCCGACCCGAAGGCCATTGCGTACGCGGAGGCATTGTGCGCACCCTATCATGACCGGGCCACGTTCCACGAAGCCAACGCGCTACGCTTCACCTCCGATGTGCGCTACCGGCTGATCTGGTCGGCAGGCCTGTTTGACTATTTCGGCGACAAGGGTTTCATCTTTCTGCTCGAGCGCTTGCTTGCCATGCTCGACGATGAAGGTGAACTTGTCATCGGCAACTTCTCCAGGAAGAACACCACGCGTGACTACATGGAGGTGATTGGGGAGTGGGATCTCTACTACCGCGACGAGGACGCCCTACGTGCCCTGGCTCGGAGTTGCGGCGTGGCGGACGAGGACGTGCGCATCGGGCAAGAGCCTGAGGGCGTCAACCTCTTTCTCCACATAAAGCGCGGTCACTCTTTCCTTCGAATGCAGGCGCGGCTCAACGGTGCGTCGCATCCATTTCGCTACGCGGGTTAGGCGAACAGGCTACTCCGTGCCAGCAATGACGTGCGGGACGGTATCGAGGTCCCAGGGCCAGACGAGGCCCTCGGCGCTGAGGCGCGCGTGTTCGAGGCCGTAGAGGCGCTCCACGAGGTAGAACGCCGGCTCGTAGCTCATCCCGCCGCCGACCGAGGTAATGAACTTCCCGTCCACGACGAGGCGCACGTCGTCACGCACATCCACGGCGGAGAACTGCGCGGCGAGGGCAGCGCGGTCGCTTGGGAAGGTGGTCGCCACACGGCCGTCCAAAGCACCCGTGGCGGCGAGGGGAAACGCGCCGTCGCAGACGGTGACGACCCATTCGGCGCGGTCTACGGCCTCGCGGAGCCAGCCGATGAACGGTTCGTCTTCGAGGTCCGTCGTCATGCTGCCTTCGGCGCTCGGGATCACGAGGATGTCAGCAGGTGGCGCGTCGGCGAAGCTGTAGTGCGCTGCGACGGTCAGGCCTTCGAACGTGATCACGGGTTCGCCATCGGGTGAGACGACGAAAGGGCGGATGTAGTCCAGCGAGTCACGAAAGAGGGAATGGTGGAAGACGTCGTAGGGCGCCATCAACTCGCTGTTGTAGACCCCGTCCACGGCGACGAACGCAGCCGTGCGGATGCGCGCGTTGTCGGCCACGGTCGTCACCGGAGCTGGTGCGTCCTCGGGCGGTGGGGCCTCCTGGCAGGCGGCGAACACGACGGCGAGCAGAACGAAAAGAGCACGACGCATGACGAAGCAACGGTTAGGCACGGCCGAGTGGTAGGCCTTGGAGCAGCGAGGCACTGGCCGGTTTGTGGTCATGGAGCAGTCGCTCCAGCGAGGCAAAGACCAGTTCGCCCATCGTAGGACAGGCGCGGAACGTGGGGTCGTCGTAGTGCTCGGCGAGCTGCTCGGCGAGGCGCTGCACGTTCTCCGGCTCAGCGATCAGATCCTCGCGCATCACCTCCATCAGCACGCCGTAGCGGCCGTGGCTGGCGCGCAGGCGCCCGGCAATCAGCGCGCGCTCCTCGCGCTGGTACTGGTCCATCGTCCGCGGCGTCATGTGCTTCATCCCGAGTTCGATCACCGAATTGTTCTGCGGGAAGAACTGCGGCAGGTAAACCTGCTTCTTCCAGTGGTGGCTTTGCTGGTCGAAGTCGATGGGCCGCATCCGGTACTGCATCTTCTCGAAGTCCGGCGTGATGTCGATCACGAAGTTGCCCGAATGCATGTCGCCCAGGAGGCGGACGAAGCAGCGCTCGTTGAACTTGACGAACTCTTTGGCCAGGCGCACCTCGTCGAAGCGGTTGGTGGGCATCGCCTCGCGGATGAACTGGTCGGCGGGGATGCCGACGATGTGCTCCTCAACCAGCGTGTCGCCGTGGACGAGGTAGTTGATGCGGTTGGGCGAGAGGATGTGCTCCAGTTCGAGGCCGTAGACACGGTTGGCGTCTACCCGTTTGATGTAGAAGTAGTCGAAGTTCTCGTTGAGCGCGTTGACGATGCGGACGCGGAAGGGCAGCGTGTTGCCGTAGAGGCACAGGTCCACGCGGTCGATGTAGAGGTGTTCGACCGTCGAGAGGTCGCCGTCCGACTTGAGGAGTGCGTAGGTGAGGCGGAGGGCGTCGTGGATCTCGGCCTGTTCGGCCGGGCCGAAGTAGACCGTGCTCCAGAGCGTGTCGCCGCCCTGCTCGTCATAGAGCGGGATGGCGCCCGCGTAGCGCAGGAGGCTGTCGTAGTCGGCGCCCTCAGTGACGACGCGGCGGTAGCGGGCGAGGTAGTCGAGGAGGTAGTCGCTGACCGGGTAGACGGGTTTCTTCTTCGAGATGAGGTTGCGCTGGCGCGCCTCGGGCCGGAGCGCCCGGTCGCCGTCGGGGCGGATCACGCCGCGCCCGTCGCGGGCCGTCTGCCGGGTCATCCCGTCGTTCACGAGCGCACCCTCGCCATCACCTCCGCTTGCTCGTCCATGACCTGCTGGTAGTAGCGCTCGTAGTGCGGCACGATGCGCTCGAGGTCGAACATCTCGGCGCGAGCGAGCGCGGCCTGGGCCATGGTTTCGTGGAGCGCCGGATTGGTCAGAATCTGATGCGCCGCGTTCGTCATACCGTCGATGTCGGCGAGCGGGCAGAGAAAGCCGGTCTCGCCGTGGATGTTGAGCTCGGGCAGCCCGCCGATGTCGGACGAGACGACAGGGACGCCGCAGGCCATCGCTTCGAGCGCCGCGAGGCCGAACGTCTCCGAACCCGACGGCATCAGGAAGAGGTCGGCGATGGAGAGGATCTCTTCGACGGGTTCCTGCTTGCCGAGGAAGCGGATCTCATGGTAAATGGCGAGGTCGCGGGCCAACTCTTCCGCCCTCACGCGGTCCGGCCCATCACCCACGAGCAGCAACTTGACGCCGCCCGGTTGCCCGTGCTTGGGATGGTCCTCGGGCCAGATGCCCGCATGGAAGAGGCTGTGAAAGACGCGTACCACATCGGGCGCGCGTTTGACCTCGCGGAAATTGGAGACGTGGACGAGCAACTTCTCGCCCTCCGGGCAGATCGCCTGTTTGAAGTGGTCCTTCGGCGTCCGTCGGAAGCGTGCCGTGTCCACGAAGTTGGGGATGACCTCGATGCCACGTTCGATGTTGAAATGCTTGTGTGTCTCCGAGCGGAGGTAGTCCGAGACCGCCGTGACACCGTCGGAGGCGTTGATCGAATGCTCGACCACGGGGCGGTAGGAGACGTCCTGCCCGACGAGCGTGATGTCGGTGCCATGCAGCGTGGTCACGACGGGCACGTGGTGGCCCTCGCCATCGAGAATCTCGCGCGCGAGCACCGCGCTCGTCGCGTGCGGGATGGCATAGTGG
>JABDIZ010000013.1 GCA_013003465.1 Rhodothermaceae bacterium | reverse complement strand
CGCTGATGCCCTCGGCGTCGCTCCCCCCCGCGTCACGCTGCCGCGTGGCCCGGCGATGATCCTCGCTGTCGCCTCCGAAGGGATCGCCGCGCTCACACGCAGTCGGCCGCTCTTGACGCGCGAGACGGCGCGCACGGCCTCAGCCGTCTATCGCTACCGCAACCACAAGGCCATCGAAGAACTCGGCTGCACCTTCCGCCCGTTTGCCGAGACGGCGGAGCGCATTGCCCAGCACCTCCAGATGGCGACATCCTAATGAAGCCCGAGCCAGCCTTCAAGCAGACCCGGTAGCAGCATCACGCCGATGCCCAGCACCATCATCACAAGCTGCCACGCCGATTTGCTCGCCGAGTAGCTGTGCCGCCGGTTGAGTTCGGGGATGAGGTCGCTGCCCGCGATGTAGAGGAAGGCACCCGCCGTGACCGGCAGTAGGTAGTCGGCGAAGCCCTCGACGCGCGTCCCGATGACGAGCGCCAGCACCGCGCCCACCACGCCCACGAGCCCGACCAGGAAGTTGTAGAGCAATGCTCGCCTTGGCGAGTACCCGCCGTAGACGAGCACGCCGAAGTCACCGATCTCCTGGGGGATCTCGTGCAGCATCACGGCCAGCGTCGTCACGACGCCCGCCGGAATGGAGACGAGGTACGACGCCGCCACGATCATCCCATCGATCAGGTTGTGTGCCGCATCGCCGACGAGGTTCATCGTGGCGAAGGGCTCGGTGCCATGCGAATGGCCGCCGTGGCCGTGCGTATGCCCGGTCGCGCCTTCGAGGGCCTCCGGGTCACCATGCTGGTGCCGCCAGTGCAGAAACTTCTCCAGCACAAAAAACCCGAGCACTCCGACCAGGACGAGCCCACCGACCGTCGTCCCGTTCTCCAGCCGTTCGTATGCGCGCGGAATCAGGTGCAGCAGCGCACCGCTCAGCATCGCCCCGACAGCAAAGGAGACGAGGAGGAAGATGATGCGCTCCAGCCGCGCACGGCCCAGCGAGAGCGTGAACACCCCGGCCAGCGACACGAGGCTCACGAGCACGACGCTGCCGATGGCGTATACTCCGGCGGGCATAGAAACAGGGGGCTTATGAGCCTGTCGATGATCTACTAGACCAAGCTGCACGCGGCTGCGGTGGCCCCACTTCGGCGGCGCTCTGCATCGCCTGCTTCGCGCTTCTTGAGGTGGATCATCTCGCTCGCGTTCGCCCTCGCCCTGGAGATCTCAACAGGCTTTAAGAAAACGTCACCCCCACCACGGCAGGGATGACGAACGGGTGAGCAGAGGATACGCGCGGCGGTTCCCAGAAGTCTGCCTAGTCGCGCGCCTCTCTGATTTCTCGGTCGTGCTGCCGCACCTTTTCCTCATCGAGGTGTACAGTGGGCTTCTGAATGCCTTCCGTAGGCAGGCTCATCGGATCGGTGCCCGCATGGGGCTGCGCACCTTCATCCGCCGCACCGCCCGATACGTCTTCGGTGTAGTCGGCGCGCTCGTTCTTGAGGTTGAGGGGATCTTTCTTGGTAGAGAGGTCGGCCATGACAACAGCAATCTGGTGAGAGAGGCGCCGATGGTACCCCGCCCGCGCCGCAAGGTTCAGGAGGCTCAGACCGGCTGCGTCTCGCCCGGTGGCACCACGGGGTAGTCGGCCTCAACGTGGCCGTGCGTCATCTCGCGGAGGCGGCGTTTGAGCATCCGGCGCCGGAGCGGCGAGAGATAGTCCACGAAGAGCACGCCGTGGAGGTGGTCTAGCTCATGCTGGAAAACACGCGCGAGCATGTCGTCGGCGTCGAACTCGTGCGGCTGGAAGTGGCGGTCGAGGAAGCGAATGCGGAGGCGATCTGGCCGGACGACGAACTCACGGATGTCGGGGATGGAGAGGCATCCCTCCTCGAACTCAATACCGGACGTGTCATCCGCTGACATGATCTCAGGGTTGATGAGCGCCATCGGACCTTCCGCCCACCAGGGAAGGACGCCGCCGTGCGCGTCGGCGATCTCCTCCGCCGAGGACGACAGGTCTACGACGAACAGGCGCTCGCGACGACCGACCTGTGGGGCGGCCAACCCCACGCCCTGCGCATTGTCCATCGTCTCGATCATGTCGTCGATCAACTGCTGGAGTTCTGCGGAGTCAGCCTTCACGGGCTCTGTCTCCTCACGCAGGATCGGCTGGCCATAGGTGTAGATGGGAAGGATCATGGGAAGTAGAAAGCAGGAAAGGAGAAAAGGCAGTGTGCAACGATCAGAGCTGGAGGAGCGGTCGGGCCTCCTTTCTCACTACTCGCGTCCCCCTTCATCGAGGTAGTCCTGGAGAATGAGGGTCGCGGCGGCGGCATCGAGGCGGCCTTTTTCGCGCCGCGCCTTTTTGCGCACGCCCGCTACGACGAGCGCTTCGGCAGCACGCTGCGAGGTATACCGCTCGTCTTGCTTGACGACGACCACGCCCGGCAACACGTTCCGCAGGCGCCCTACAAACGGCTCCACCCGGCGCGTGGCTTTGCCCTCGGTGCCATCTTCCAGCAACGGCCATCCGACAACCACCGTGGCGAGGCCGTCTCGTTCGTGGAGGCGCTGGAGTTGACGCACGGCCTCGTCCGGCGGAAACGCACCGAGCGGCTGAGCGAAGAGCCGCAACGGATCGGTCACGGCGAGGCCAACCCGGCGCGTGCCGTAATCCACCGCGGCAATACGAGGCTGGGAGGAATCCATGCGATAGAAAAAGACCGGGCCGCACCAAGCAACCCGGTCTTCGAAACTACGGCGTACAGGCGCCACCGGTTAGGCTTAGGCGGCCTGCCGGGTGACCCGTCCGTTGGTCACCTTCGCCAATTCATTCGGCGAGAGGGCTGCGTCGGCGCTGCCTTCCGGGATCGAGTAGCCCAGTTCGGAGAGCGGCTGCTGGAGCGCCTCCTTCATGAGCTTGCTCGGCTTGAAATGCGTCTTGCGCCGGCTCGGGATGAAGACGGTCTCGTTGGTCTTCGGATTCCGCGCCTTCGGCTTGGCCTTGGTCTTCTTGACCTCGAACACGCCAAAGTCGCGCAGTTCGATGCGGACCTCCGGGTCGGCTTCGATCATCAGCTCGCGCATCGCTTCGATGACCGCGTTGACCCAGGGCTCGCTCTTGTAGATCGGCTCGCCTTGAAGTTCGGCGACACGACGTGCCACGTCCTTTTTCGTCAGCGTAGGTACACGCTCCTTCGTCATGGTAGGGACCGGTTGTGGTGGAATGATAAGGATGGGAACGCACACAAATGTGTGCCATCTCGCCCTATGGAATCGGCGCCGTTGATGTCCGAGTAGCGTAACGTCCAGGCGGGACCTGATCCGTTGGCGAGTTAATGCGCACAGACGTGCGGGTAGTGCAAGAAAGAAAGCGCTTTCACCCTGTGCAGGCAGAAGATACACTCAGCATTCTCACATTGTCCGATCCGTAACTCGAACAACTGTAGGCCTGAACCGACCCATCCAGGCTAGGTTCCTCTTTTTATTGAAGTTTCGGCGATATGTCTGGCTAAACAGGTTTTTCCCAGAGCCTTCATTTATGCCCGCTACACATATACTCCTTAGCCTCTAGCGTTACCCTTCTGAGCCTTGGTGGTTAGCCTTCTGTCTTTGGTCCTATTCCTCGAACCGGTACACGCCGTAGATGCCTTCCAGTCGGGAGAGACGCTGCATGATTCGGCGCAGTTGCTTCAGGTCACTCACAAAAAGCACAATGGTCCCCTCAAAGAGCCCGTCCTCGCTTTCGACCGTGATCGAACGGATGTTGGTCTTTAGATTCTTGGAGATCACCGTGGTGATATCGCTCACCATACCCACGCGGTCTTCCCCAACGAGGCGCAGCGCCGCGACAAACTGGACGTCCTTCTGCCGACTCCACTCCACCGGGATGATGCGCTCCGCGTGATCAAGCAGCAAGTGCGGTGCGTTGCGGCAACTGACGCGGTGAATCTTGATGGCGCCGGTCTTGGACACATACCCAAACACCTCGTCTCCGGGGATGGGGTTGCAGCAGACGGCGTACTGCACCGCCAGATCCGTGTGCCGCTCTCCATCGATGACGAGCGCCGTGCGGCCGTGCTCCTGCGCGTCGGCTGCAAAGCTCTTGCCCTCGGCGTACCGTTCCACCTCCAGGCGCGCCGGGCTGTCGTCGGCTTCGGAGGGGGGCGGTTCCGCACCGCGCTGGATGAAGCGGATGAACTCATCGGCATCGTAGAGCCCGGCCCCGACTTCGTAGAAGAGTTGCTGGCTCGATGGGAACTTGAGACGGCTCGACACCCGGTTGATGAGTTGCTCGTCGATCTCGATTTTCGCCCGGCGCATCTTGCGCTCCAGCGTCTCGCGACCGGCCTCAACGGCCTTGCGGCGCTTCTCATTGATCCAGTGCCGGATGCGGCTGCGCGCCTTGTGCGTGACCACGAACTTCATCCAGTCCGGGTTCGGCGTCTGCTTCTTCGAGGTCAGGATCTCGACCTGATCGCCCGACTGCAGCGTGTACGAGAGCGGCACCATCTTGGCGTTCACCTTCGCACCGATGCAATGGAAGCCCACCTCGGTGTGAATCTGGAAGGCGAAGTCGACGGGGGTGGCGCCGCGCGGCAGCGTCATCAGGTCGCCCTGCGGCGTAAAGACATAGATCTCCTCGTCGTACAGGTTGAGCTGGAATTCGCGGACGAACTCGCCTGCGTCGTCCGGTCGCGGGTTTTCGAGCAGATCCCGGACCCAGGCATACATCGCATCGATGCGCGCGTCGCGACCGTTTGCACTCGCAGGAGGTGCACCATCGCCACTCGGGCCCGCGCCTTCCTTGTACTTCCAGTGCGCCGCCACACCACGCTCGGCGATCTCGTGCATCTCCGCCGTGCGGATCTGGATCTCCACCGGCTTGCCCTGCGGCCCGATCACTGTCGTGTGAAGGCTCTGGTAACCGTTCGACTTCGGAACGGAGATGAAGTCGCGGAAGCGCTCGGGGAGGGGCTGATAGAGATCCGTCAGGATGGAGTAGACGCGCCAGCAATCCTCCCGGCCTTTCTTGCCCTCGGAGTGCAGTAGGACGCGGATGGCGAAGAGGTCGTAGATCTCATCAAGCCCTTTCTCCTGCCGCTTCATCTTGCGGTAAATGGAGAAAAGGCTCTTGGGCCGTCCGTAAATCTCGAACTCGAACCCGGCCTCTTTCAGGTCGTTGCGGATGGGCTCGATAAACTTCTCGATGAAGCGCTCGCGCTGCCGCCGCTTGCTGTTGAGTCCGTCGGCAATGGCCTTGTAGGCGTCCGGCTCAATGTGCTTAAGCGAGAGGTCTTCCAGCTCCGTCTTGACTTCGTGGAGACCAAACCGATGTGCCAACGGCGCGAAGAGGTCGAGCGTCTCGGTGGCCTTCTTGAGGCGTCTCTCGGGCGCCAGCGCCCCGAGCGTCCGCATGTTGTGGAGGCGGTCGGCGAACTTGACGAGGATGACGCGGATGTCGCTCGCCATCGAGATCATCAGCTTGCGCACGTTCTCGGCCCGGCCGAGCGCCCGGCTGCTGAAGACGTGATCGATCTTCGTCACCCCGTCGGTGATGAGCGCCACCTCCGGCCCGAACTCAGCCTCGATCAACTCCAGCGACATGTCGGTATCCTCGACCGTGTCGTGGAGGAGCGCCGCCACCACGCACGTATCGTCGAAGCGGATGTCCCGCGCCGCGATCAGGGCTACTTCGAGCGGGTGGGCGATGTAGAGCTCGCCCGAGGCGCGGCGGTCGTCGCGGTGCGCCCAGTAGGCCACCTGGAAGGCACGGCGGATGCGCTCCTCGTCCACGCTCGGCAGGTTGCGGCGGCAGTGCTCAACGAGCACCCGCAGCCGTCGCTCGTACTCCGACTCGACCTGGAGGTCGCGGAGTTGGGCGTTGAGGTATGCTGAGGCCTGGATCATGGGCACGTTCTCAGTCGGCCACAGAGGGCATCCTATAAACGAGAGGCCGACAGGCGAGTTCGGCCCGAGTGGAGAAGAAGGTACGAGAACGCAGAACACAAGCGAGGCGCCGTCCTCAGGGACAGCGCCTCGCTCAATTCTACGGTCCTGACGATCTAGCCACGATGACCATCGCGTGTTTCCTCGTCGGCCTCGGGCGGGGGCTCGCCCGTGCCAGGTGCCGCCCCCTGCTCGGTGTCACCATGCTCCGGCGCATCAGCGAAGGCATCGGGGACCTGTGGGTTGCCCGTCGTGTCCGGGTTGGCTGCGTCACTGGCAACAGCTTCGCCCTCTTGTGTGGTTTCGGCCTCCGCTTCCGGAGCTTCGGCCTCGGCCGTTTCCGGCTCGGCCTCGGCAGCAGCGTCTTCTGCAACGTCGGCTTCAGGGACACTCTCGGGCGGCGTGTGCGCCGTGCCCCCTTCATCCTTGAGCGTCTCAATGTAGGCCTCCAGACCCTCCCAATCACCTGCGACGGCGAGGCGGGCCTGCTCGGACCACGTCTCTTCATTGGCCGCTTCATCGCTCGTCTCGCTGCCAGTGTTGATGGCAGCGCGAAGCGCGTCAAGGTCGGCCTCGGCGAGCTGGGCAAAGGTGGTGATGTCGGCGTCATTGAGCGCGCTGGCGAAGACGGGACCGATGCCCCAGATCTTCGTCAGGTCGTCGGCTGCATTGGCATCCTTCGTTGCAGGGGCCGCGGCAGGCGCAGCAGCGGCCTTCGCGTCGCTGGAGCGGCGGCGGCTACGGCGCGTCTTCCGCTTCGTGCTGCCGCCTTCCGGCTTCACATCATTGAAGTCGACGAGTTCGATGATCGCCATCTCGGCGGCATCGCCGGCGCGCTGGCCGAGCTTGACCACACGCGTGTAGCCACCAGGGCGGTCGCCGAGCACCTCGGCGATCTCGCCGAAGAGCGCCTTGACAGCCTCCTTGCTCTGGAGGCGGCGGAAGACCTGACGGCGGTTGTGCGTCGTGTCCTCCTTGGCGCGGTTGATGATCGGCTCGACGAAGGTGCGGAGCGCCTTCGCCTTGGGTAGCGTCGTGGTGATGCGCTTGTGCTCGATCAGAGCCGTGGAGAGCGCCGCCATCGTCGCTTTGCGGTGCGCGTGGGTGCGCCCGAGCTTCTTGATTTTGTTTCTGTGTCGCATGATTCTGGGCTATGGGCTTGAGCCTTAAAGCTTGAAGCGTCGAGCGTCAAGCTCTACTCAGGCGGGCTCTTCGATGTACTTGCTCACGTCCATGCCGAAGCGCAGGCCGCGGTCTTCGAGGACGTGGGCGAGTTCCTGAAGGCTCTTACGGCCGAAGTTGCGGAACTTGAGCATCTCGCTCTCCTCGCGGCGCACGAGGTCTCCGATGGTCTTGATCGAGGCGGCGCGGAGGCAGTTCTGGGCGCGTACCGAGAGGTCGAGGTCGTCCACGCTCTGGTTGAGCATCGTGCGGACACGCTGTACCTCGGCATCGACTTCCTTCTCTTCTTCGCTCACCTCGGCCTCAGCCTCGACTTCAACGAAGAGCGAGATGTGATCGCGCAGGATGGCAGCGGCTTCGGTCAGCGCATCTTCGGGCGTGATCGAGCCGTCGGTTTCGATCTCGACGGTGAGCTGCTCGAAGTCGATCTTGTCGCCCACGCGCGTCGGCGCGACATTGTAGCGGACCGTGAGGATGGGCGTGAAGATCGAGTCGATCGCGATGACGCCGATGGGGTCATCGGCGCGCTTGTTGTCCTCGGCACCGACGTAGCCACGGCCCTGGCCGATCCGGAGGTCGATCCGGAGATCGGCGTCCTCGGCGAGCGAACCGATGAGGTGGTCGGGGTTGAGGATCTCGAAGTCGCTGGTGGCGTCGGCGAGGTCCTTGGCCGTCCACGTGCCCGGGCCTTCGAGCGAGAGGGAAATGGTCCCTTCGTCTTCTTCTTCGGCCTTGAAGCGAACGCCCTTGAGGTTGAGGATGATGTCCGTCACGTCCTCGGTCACGCCGGGGATGGTGGAGAACTCATGCTGGACCCCGTCAATTTTGAGGGCCGTGATGGCCGTGCCGGTCAGCGAGGAGAGCAGGACGCGCCGGAACGCATTACCGATGGTAACGCCGTAGCCGCGTTCAAGTGGCTGGATGACGAAGCGCCCGTAGGTGTCGTTCATCTCCTCGACCTGGACGCCCTCGGGCATCTGGAGCTGGATCGTGGGCATAGTGCGTGCGGGGGTACTAAATGATTGCGCAGGAGTGCAGCGCGGAGCGAGTCCGCGCGGAGGCGGCGGGCCGGATTACTTCGAGTACAGCTCGACGATGAGCTGCTCGCGGATGTTTTCCGGGATGTCCTCGCGCTCGGGGTAGTCCAGGAACTTGCCGACCAACCGGGTGCGGTCCACTTCGAGGTGGGGGAAGCTGCGGCGGTTGGATTCCGCCGCCGCCCGGACGGCCTCCAGGTTCTTGCTCTTGGGCCGCACCTCGACGATGTCGCCGGGGCGAAGCTGGTGGCTCGGAATGCCCGAGATCCGGTCGTTGACCATAACGTGGCCGTGCGTGACGAGCTGCCGGGCCTGGCGGCGCGTACGCGCAAAGCCGAGGCGGAAGACGACGTTGTCGAGGCGTGCTTCCAGGAACTTGAGCAGGTTCTCGCCGGTGACGCCCTTCTTGCGGGCGGCCTTCTCGAACAGGTTCCGGAATTGGCGCTCCAGAAGACCGTAAGTGTACTTCGCCTTCTGCTTCTCCTTGAGTTGGACAGCGTACTCGCTCTCCTTGCGGCGGCGGCTGTTGCCGTGCTGACCGGGGCCGTACGGCTTGCGCTCGAGTGATTTGGAGGGGCCGAAGATGGGCTCGCCGAGGCGGCGCGCGATCTTCTGCTTGGGTCCGCGGTAACGGGCCATAGGATTCTCTCGTGTGTCTTAGGGTGACAGACGTGAGCAGCGGCCAGATCGGAAACCGATTGCCGTGCTCAGCCGGATTTATAGCTTCGGCGAGCGCGTGTCAGACGCGGCGACGCTTCGGCGGCCGGCAGCCGTTGTGGGGAATGGGAGTGACGTCGCGGATCGTGAGGACTTCGAGCCCGGCGTTGGCGAGGGCGCGCACGGCGCCCTCGCGGCCCGAGCCCGGGCCTTTCACGTACACGTCCACGCGGCGGAGACCGAGATCGTAGGCTTCCTTGGCCGCCTCAGCGGCCGCCACCTGTGCGGCGTACGGGGTGTTCTTCCGCGACCCGCGGAAGCCCATCTTGCCCGAGGAGCTCCACGAGATCGTGTTGCCGTACGAGTCCGTGATTGTGATCAGGACGTTGTTGAACGTCGCTTTGACATAGGCCGCGCCGTTGGACTCGACCTGAATCTTCTTGCGACGCTTCGCTTGTTGCTTCGCCATGAAGGGAGTGCTGTTGCGATGGGTAAGGTGTTTGGAGCAGAGACCCGCGCTTCAGGGGTGGGCCGTCTGCCGAAGCAGAGGCGGTCCTGCGGGCGCGCGTCTCGGATGGAAGAGAGCCCGCGCGTTACTTACGCGGCGCCTTCTTCTTCCCGGCGACCGTCTTCTTACGGCCCTTGCGAGTACGGGCGTTGGTCTTCGTCCGCTGTCCGCGCACGGGGAGCCCGCGGCGGTGACGCAGCCCACGGTAGCACCCGATGTCCATCAGGCGCTTGATGTTGAGCTGGATGTCCGTGCGGAGCTGCCCCTCGACGAGGTAGTTGTCTTCGATGAGCGCGCGGAGATTCCGCGTCTCTTCTTCCGACCACTCGTCGGGGTGCGAGTTGGGGTCGAGGCCGACGCGCTCCAGGATCTCATTGGCGCGGCTGCGCCCGATTCCAAAGATGCTCGTCAGCGCGACTTCCGCCCGCTTGCTGCCGGGTACGTCGACTCCTGCGATTCGAGGCATAGGTGGGGAGAGCTATGCGCTTGAGGCTTGAGGCTTGAGGCTGTCGCACCCTGAGCGTCTGGCTCAGAGCCTCCAGCACCCAGCCTTAACCCTGGCGCTGCTTGTGCTTGGGGTTCTTTTTGTTGATGACGTAGACGCGCCCCTTGCGCCGGACGATCTTATCGTCGGCGGAGCGCTTCTTGACGCTGGCTTGGACCTTCATGGGTCTTCTCTCGGTGTAGGAGCTAGCCTTGCGCCGAGACGGCGAGGCTAGCGGGTTGGGCAGATTCGGCAGCGCCTTCGGGTGCGGTAGCGCGGTGCACAGGCACACCCGGTGTGGGCGTCGTCCCGTGCGTCTGCGCCAGCGCGGTCTCGATGGCGTCGTAGGAGGAGAGGATCTCGGCTTCACCCCGGCGCACCACGACCATGTGCTCGTAGTGCGCGCTGGGGGCGCCATCGGCGGTGCGGACGGTCCAGCCATCCGCGTCCATCGTGACGCGCTCGGTCCCTCTGTTGATCATCGGCTCGATGCAGAGCGTCATGCCTTCCTTGAGGCGCTTGCCCTGTCCACGCCGACCGACATTGGGCACCTGCGGATCTTCGTGCAGGCTGCGGCCGATGCCGTGCCCCACGAGGTCGCGCACGACGCCGTAGCCCCGTGCTTCGCAGAAAGACTGCACCGCGTACCCGATGTCGCCCACGCGCTTGCCGACGACCGCTTGGGAAATGCCTTCGTACAGCGATTGTTTCGTAACCGTGAGCAGCGTCCGGTTCTCCTCCGAGACTTCGCCTACGGGGAAGGTGTACGCGAAGTCGCCGAAATAGCCGTCGAGTTCCACGCCACAGTCGATGGACACAAGATCGCCTTCCTGGAGCTGATAGGCACTCGGGAAGCCGTGGACGACGACATCGCCGACCGACATGCAGAGTGAGGCTGGGAATACTTCCGAACCGACGCGGTAGCCCTTGAAGGCCGGGCGTGCGCCGGCATCACGAATGATCTCTTCCGCTACGCGATCCAAGGCAATCGTCTCGACCCCCGGCTGCACGCGGCGGGCCATCTCGGCCAGCACCTCGCCCACGAGCCCCGCCGCGCGGCGGAGCATCTGGACATCGTGGTCGGATTTGATCGAGATCGCCATGCGCGCTATCGACGGCGACCGCGTACGCGGCCCGTCTTCATGAAGCCATCGTAGTGACGCATCAGGAGGTGGCTCTCCACCTGCTGCAACGTGTCGAGCGTGACACCGACAAGGATGAGCAGGCTCGTACCGCCGAAGAACTGCGCGAAGCCGTACTGGATGCCGAACTGTGCGACGATGGCGGGCAGGATGGCCACGAAGCCGATGAAGAGCGCGCCCGGCAGCGTGATGCGCGTCAGGATGTTGTCAATGAACTCGGAGGTCTGCTTGCCCGGCCGGATGCCCGGTACGAAGCCGCCCTGCCGCTTCATCGTGTCGGCCATCTCCTGCGGGTTCACCGCGATAGCCGTGTAGAAGTAGGTAAAGAAGACACAGACGACGAAGAAGATCGCCGAGTACCAGAACCCGAAAATGTCGCCCGTGGCCGTACCGACGGACAGCCAGAACGGGCTGTCCGGGAAGAACGAGGCGATCGTGCTCGGGATGAACATGATCGACTGCGCGAAGATGATCGGCATGACGCCCGCCGCGTTGACGCGCAGGGGCAGGTACTGCGTCGAGCCGCCGTACACCTTCCGCCCAACGACGCGCTTGGCGTACTGGACGGGGATGCGCCGCGTGCCCTGGGTGACGAGCACCACGAAGAGGGTCACGAGGAAGAGCGCGCCGATCTCAATCAGGAAGATGAAAATGTTCGATCCGTCGCGGCTCAACTCGTTGAAGAGCGAGGTCGGCATGAAGGCGATGATGCCCGCCATGATGAGCAGCGAGATGCCGTTGCCGATGCCCTTCTCTGTGATCCGCTCACCGAGCCACATCACGAACACGGTACCCGCCGTGAGCACGATCACCGAGGCGATCATGAACATGACCGGCCCGACGACGATGGCCTCAGCGCTCGTCGCCTGCAGGTTGATGGCGTAGCCGATAGACTGGAGCGCCGTGATGCCCACGGTGCCGTAACGCGTGAGTTGCGTGATCTTGCGGCGTCCCTCCTCCCCTTCGCGCTGGAGCTTCTGGAAGTACGGCACCACCGCCCCGAGAAGCTGAATGATGATCGACGCCGTGATATAGGGCATGATGCCCAAGGCAAAGATGCCCGCGCGGAAGAACGCGCCGCCCACGAACATGTCAAACAGCCCGAACAGCCCGCCCTGACCTCCGCCAGCGTTGAGCGCTTCGAGGATGCGGGCGTCAATGCCCGGCAACGTAATGAACGAGCCGATCCGATACACGAGCAGCAGTCCTAGCGTATACAGGATGCGCTGGCGCAGCTCGTGGATCTTCCAGACGTTGCGGATACTTTCGGCTACAGAGGCCATTTTTTTTAAGCTTGACGCTTGACGCTGTGGGCTAGAGGTGGGCGGCAGAGCGCCTCAAGCCTCAAGCTTCTAGCATCGAGCCCGTTCACTCTACCACGGTTACCGTGCCACCGGCCGCTTCGATCTTCTCGCGGGCCGACTCAGAGAACGCGTGCGCGCTGATGTTGAGCTTCGCGCCCAACTCGCCGTCGCCGAGGATCTTGTACCGGCCGTGCTTGCCGCCGATGCCGAGGGTTCCCAGCACTTCAGGTGTCACGTCGGCACCGTCGGACACGCGGCCTTCCTCTACGAGCGCGGCGAGACGCGAGAGGTTGACGGGGTCGTAGGCGACGCGGTTGCGGTTCTTGAATCCGTACTTCGGCAGGCGGCGCTGGAGCGGCATCTGACCGCCTTCGAACCAAACCGGGATCGAAGCGCCGGAGCGGCTCTTCTGGCCCTTGTGGCCCTTGGTGGCGGTACCGCCCTTGCCGGAGCCTTCGCCGCGGCCAATGCGCTTGCGGCTGTGTGTGGAGCCCTTCGCGGGCGTGAGCTTACTGAGGTCCATCGGATCGTGGGGCTAGAAACGCCCACGCCATAGTGGCGCGGACTCGCGTTTGGACAGACTGGAAAGATAGAAGCGCTAGCGGCAGGGCCGGACGCCTGAGCGGTGCCTTTTACGTGAAGGCAACCCGTAGCCGGTGACCTGCTTACGCCTCTTCAACAGAAACGAGGTGGCTCACCTTGTTGACCATCCCGCGAATCTGCGGGGTGTCGTTGTGCTCCACCATGCGGCCGATCCGGCCCAGGCCGAGCGCCTCGATGGTGCGCTTCTGGTCGCTGGGGCGGCGGATCGTGCTACGGGTCTGAGTAATCTTGAGCTTGGACATGGGAGTTTGTCAGTGGTCAGTAGTCCGTTGTGATGCCCGAAGCCAGTAACCACTGACCACGAACAACGGGCGACCTACCCTTCGAAGACACGCTTGACCGAGATGCCGCGTCGCTGGGCGACTTCGGCCGGGTCTTGCAGATTGGCGAGGGCATCCATGGTGGCGCCGACGACGTTGTGCGGGTTGGACGAGCCCTGGCTCTTCGAGAGCACGTTGGAGATCCCAGCGCACTCCAGCACGGCGCGGACGCCCCCACCGGCAATCACGCCGGTACCCGCCGAGGCGGGCTTGAGGAGCACACGGCCCGAATCCTGACGCCCAATGATGGCGTGCGGGATCGTCCCCTGGTCGGTGACGGGCACGCGGATCATGTTCTTCTTCGCGTCCTCGGTGCCCTTCGCGATGGCGTCGGCCACCTCGTTGGCTTTGCCGAGGCCCTGGCCCACTGCGCCCGCGCCGTCACCGACGACGACGACCGCGTTGAACGAGAAGCGACGGCCGCCCTTGACGACCTTCGCCACGCGGTTGACGGACACCAGCCGCTCGATGAGGTTGGACTGCTCCGAGGCCTTCGGTCGGCGGCGGCCGCCGCGGCTGCGATCTTGCTTCGCCATGATGGTTCTTGGTTTCGAGCTTAAAACTGGAGACCGCCCTCGCGCGCGCCTTCGGCGAGCGCACGGACGTTGCCGTGGTAACGGTAGCCACCCCGGTCGAAGACGACAGCATCGATGCCAGCAGCCTTGGCGCGCTCGGCGAGGCGCTGGCCGACGGCCTTGCTCGTCTCGACCTTCGAGTCGCCGGAGAGATCGGCTTCTCGGCTGTTGGCCTGGGCGAGGGTGCGGCCGTTCAGGTCATCGATGACCTGGGCGTAGATGTACTTGTTGGAGCGAAAAACGCTCAGGCGCGGGCGCTCGGCGGTGCCCTGCACCTTGCCACGGATGCGGCGGCGGATGCGGGCGCGTTGCGTGACGCTGCGTGCGGTCTTGGCCATAGTTGCGAGTGCGTTTGGGGGCAGACGATTCCGACCGTCCACCCACGCGGTGGAAAAATCGCTTAGCGGGCGGCCGTCTTACCGGCCTTGCGGCGAACGTATTCGTCGGTGTAGCGGATGCCCTTGCCCTTGTAGGGCTCCGGCGGACGCAGGCCACGAATCTTGGCGGCCACCTGCCCGACGAGCTGCTTGTCGATTCCTTCGATCGTCACGCGCGCGTTCTGCCCACGCGCCGACTGCGCCGTGATTTCGATGCCCTCGGGCGGGAGGAAGTAGATGGGGTGCGAGAAGCCGAGCGCCAGCTCCAGAATGCCGTTGTTGACCTCGGCGCGGTAGCCGACGCCGATCACCTCGAGCTCCTTCTTGTAGCCCTCGGTGACGCCCTCCACCATGTTGTTGATAAGGGAACGGTAGAGGCCGTGCATCGCCTTGTGGCGCTTCTGCTCGGTCGGGCGAGAGACGACGAGGTCGCCGTCCTGCTGCTCCATGGTAATGTCGGGATCTACCTGGAGCCCGAGTTCGCCCTTCGGCCCCTTCACGGAGACATGGTTGGACTTGGAGACGTCGATCGTCACTCCGTCAGGGAGCGGGATCGGCATGAGACCAATTCGAGACATCGTTCTGCGGGTTATCAGTCGAAGGACAGCTTAGGCGATGTAGGCGAGCACTTCGCCGCCGATTCCGGCGCGGCGGGCTTCCTTGTCGGTCATCACGCCCTGACTCGTCGAGAGGATGGCGACGCCGAGGCCGTTCATCACGCGCGGCAGGTTGTCGGAACCGACGTAGCGACGGAGCCCTGGCTTAGAGACGCGCTCCAGGCGCTGGATGACCGGCGCCCCACCGCGGAGGTACTTGAGGTAGACGCGGATGAGGCCCTGCTTGCCGTCGTCAACGTTTAGGTAGTTCTTGACGTAGCCCTTGTCCATCAGGATCTGCGTCATGGCTCGCTTGAGCTTCGACGCGGGGATGTCTACGTGGGCGTGACGGGCTTTCTGGGCGTTGCGGATGCGGGTGAGGTAATCCGCGACGGGATCGGTTACTGCGCTCATGGGAGTAGAGTAGAGTCTTCGGCCAGTTTGGAGGGCGCGGCGTGCGCCCGCTCCACTTAGCCGCTAGAGAAAAACGCGGCTGGGATCACCAGCTGGACTTGCGGACGCCAGGGATCTTGCCAGCGAGGGCCATATCGCGGAAGACGACACGGCAAACGCCAAACTTGCGGAGGTAGCCGCGCGGACGCCCGGTGAGGGCGCAGCGATTGTGCAGGCGCACGGGGCTGGCGTCGCGGGGCAGCTTCTGGAGCTCCTCCCACTGACCTTCGGCCTTCAGGCGACGGCGCTTCTCGGCGTACTTGGCGACCATGCGGCGGCGCTTGGCTTCGCGGGCGATGAGGGATTTGCGGGCCATGATTCAGTCAGGGTTGCGAACGAGTCGGATTAAGCGGCGGCCTCTTCACGGCGCACGAAGGGCATCCCGAGGGCCTTGAGGAGCGCATGCGCTTCTTCGTCGGTCTCGGCCGTGGTGACGATGCTGATGTCGAGGCCCGAGACGCGGTCGATCTGGTCGATGTTGAGCTCGGGGAAAATGATCTGCTCCTTGACGCCGAGCGTGTAGTTGCCGCGCCCATCGAACGAACGATCCGGGACGCCGCGGAAGTCACGCGTGCGAGGGAGCGCGAGCGCGATCAGGCGGTCGAGGAACTCCCACATGATGTCGCCGCGGAGCGTGACGGCCACACCGACGGGCATACCGTCGCGCAGCTTGAAGTTCGAGATCGACTTGCGCGCCAAGCGCACCGACGGCTGCTGGCCGGTGATCTTGCGCACCTCTTCGATGGCGTCGTCGAGCACCTTCTTGTTGACCGCGGCTTCGCCAACGCCCTTGTTGACGCTGATCTTGACGAGGCGCGGCACCTGCATCACGTTGTCGTAGCCGAACTGCTTCGTGAGCGCGTCCACGATCTCCTCGCGGTAGCGCTCTTTGAGGCGGGGCGTATAGTTTTCCATGAGTCGGGAGGGTAGGGGCCGACGGAGAGAGCCGTCGGTCTCGTCAAATCAAAAGCGGGAGCCGGGAGAAACGGCGGGGGCGGCGAAGCGATCCGGGTGCAGCGGTGAAGCGTTGCGGAAGTCGCTAGAGCGGTGCCCGCTCTAGCCCCGGTTAGCTGTCGAGCTCTTCGCCGGTGGTCTTGGCGTAGCGGACCCAGCGGCCTTTACCGGTCTCGGGGTCTTCGACCCGCTTGCGACCGATGCGCGTGGGCTCGCCATTACCGTCAATCGGCTGCACGTTGGAGATGTGAATGGGCATCTCCTTCTCGATGCGGCCGCCCTGCGGGTAGGTCTGGTTGGGCTTGGTGTGACGAATGCGCACGTTGACGCCTTCGACAATCACCCGGTCCGTCTCCTGATAGACTTTGAGCACGCGGCCCTGGTAGCCCTTCAGGCGGTCCATGTTGAGCTCCTTGGCAGCAGTGATGGTCTTGTTCAGCGCTACCGTGTCGCCCTTCTTGATGTGCAGCTTCTTCTGCTTGTTCTTCGTGCGAGGCATGTCGATTTGCGAGATTCGATAGTCGAGGTTCGATATACGTGGCCGGAGCCCTATCGCATACCGTCTATCCCATATCGTCTATCAGAGGACTTCAGGGGCGAGGGAGACGATGCGCATGAACTCCTTTTCTCGGAGTTCGCGGGCCACCGGCCCAAAGATGCGCGTGCCGCGTGGCTCGTCGGCGTCGTTGAGGAGCACGGCGGCGTTCTCGTCGAAGCGGATGTAGGTACCGTCCTTGCGGCGGTACTCCTTTTTCGTGCGCACGATGACGGCGCGCGAGACATCGCCCTTCTTCACGTTGCCGCCGGGGATGGCGTTCTTGACGGTGACGACGATCTTGTCGCCCACGCCCGCATAGCGGCGCTTGGACCCACCGAGCACGCGGATGCAAAGGACTTCCTTTGCTCCACTGTTGTCGGCGACGGCGAGTCGGGATTCCTGTTGGATCATGGGAGTTCCGAGGTTGAGATGACGGAGCGGCGCAACGGCCGACCTCCAGTCATGCGTCGTTCGACAATCAGTTAGCGAGCGCGCTCGATGATCTCGACGAGGCGCCAGCGCTTCGTCTTCGAGAGCGGGCGCGTCTCCTGGATGCGGACGGTGTCGCCCTCACCCGCGTCGTTGGTCTCGTCGTGGGCCTTGAGCTTGGTCGTCTGCTTGATGAACTTGCCGTAGATGGGGTGCTTGACCTGCCGCTCAATGGCGACGGTAATGGTCTTGTCCATCTTGGCGGAGACGACGAGGCCGATGCGCTGCTTGCGCGCGTTGCGCTCCACGGTCGGTTCGTCGGCGGCGGGGGCCGGGGCGGGAGTGCTCGTAGGCTCCTCCGTGACGGGCGCCTCAGCAGCCGGGGTATCTGTGATTTCTGCCATAGCGGGATATGAGTGGCTATTCGCTTGGTGAGCTGGCATCTCACCAACTACGGGTGGGGAGCCTAGGCGGAGGCGGATGCCTCAGTGGCCTCGGTCTCTTTCTCGTTCAGGATGGTCTTCAGGCGTGCGACTTCGCGGCGAATCGTGCGGAGGATGAGCGGATTCTCCAGCCCCGCGATCGCCTGCTGAAAGGCGAGCCGGGACAGCTCGCGCTCGTCCTCCTCAATACGCTGGGCGATCTCCTCTACGGAGAGGTCGCGGATTTCTTGGGGCTTCATGGCCTCGTGGGAAAGGGTTAAGCGTTCTCGTCGTCGGCGCCGTCGTCCGTCGCCTCGTCGGCAGCCGCATCCGCGTCCGCCTCGGGCGTCTCAGCAGCGGCCTCCGGCTCGGTCACGATCTCGTTGCCATCTTCGGCCCGGAGGGCGTCGACGTAGTCGTTGAGTTCGTCGTAGTTGCCGTCAGCGAGGAGCTGCGCCTGGCGAACCCACGTTTCCTCGTTGACCGAGGCTTCGTCGGTACCGTCGGCGGTGATGATCTCGCGGAGGCGATCCAGGGAGAGGTTCGCCAGACCGGCATAGGTTGTGATGCCCTCGTCCTCCAAGAGCGTTACGAGCGTCTTGCCGAGGCCGTAGATCTTGGTCAGGTCATCCGTCATGACGGTCGCCTTGAGGGTCGAGGCTTCACTCGCCTCGGTGCCCTTCGGCATGTAGGTGTGGAAGTCCGGGCGGACGACCACCTTGCACTTGATGGGCAGCTTCTGGATAGCCAGGCGCATCGCCTCGCGGGCGAGGTCCTCGGGCACGCCGCCGAGTTCGAAGAGGATGCGACCGGGCTTGACCACGGCCACCCAGTACTCAGGCGAGCCCTTGCCCTTACCCATGCGGGTTTCGGCCGGCTTCTTCGTGATCGGCTTGTCGGGGAAGACGCGGATCCAGACTTTGCCCACGCGCTTCATGCGGCGGGTCATGGCGATACGGGCGGCCTCGATCTGGCGGCTGGTAATCCAGCCCGATTCGAGGGCCTTGATGCCAAAGTCGCCGAAGTTGACCCGCGCACCGCGCTGGGCCAGGCCTTTGACGCGGCCCTTCTGCATCTTGCGGAACTTGGTCCGCTTGGGCATCAACATGGCAGTTTCTCAGTCTCAGTCAGTAGAAAAGGGAACGGGGTCGATCAGGAGGACGACTGGTTGCCGCTGCCGCCTCGACGGCCACGGCCACCACCACGGCCACCGCGGCCCCGGTTGTCTCCACCACCCTTGTTGTCGCGGCCACCGCGGTTATCGCGTCCGCCACGACGGCGGCGCTCTGGCGGCGGCGGCGCGGCGGCCTGCTGGCGCTGCGCCTGGGCGTTCGGGCTCAAGTCGGGCTTGCCGATGATCTCGCCGTGGAAGATCCAGACCTTCACGCCGGTCGTCCCGTAGATCGTATAGGCTGTCGCCGAGGCGTAGTCGATGTCGGCGCGGAGCGTGTGGAGCGGCACGCGGCCCTCCATGTACTGCTCAACGCGGCCCATCTCTGCGCCGCCCAGACGACCCGCTACCTTGATGTGGATGCCCTGGGCGCCCATGCGCATGGCGGCGCCGAGCGCCTGCTTCATGGCACGGCGGAACGAGACGCGGCCTTCGAGCTGCTGCGCGATGTTCTGCGCGACGAGCGAGGCGTCCAGCTCCGGACGCTTGATCTCGTTGATGTTGATCTGGATGTCCTTCGACGTGAGCTGCTTGAGCTCCTCGCGCAGCTTCTCCACCTCAGAGCCGCCGCGGCCAATGACCACACCGGGGCGCGACGTGTGCAGCGTGAGAATCACGCGCTTAGGCGTCCGCTCGATCACGACGCGGCTCAGGCCTGCGCGCTTGAGGCGCGCGTTGAGGTAGCGCCGGATTTCCTCGTCTTCGACGAGCTTCTCGGCGTACGAACCGGTTTCGAACCAGTTGGAGTCCCAACCGCGAACGATGCCCAGGCGCAGGCCGACTGGATTTGATTTCTGTCCCACAGGTCTCTCGGGATTAGCTAAGGAGGTAGAGCGTCGCGCTTAGGCGTCCGCGGGCGTGCCTTCGGGCAGGCCCACGGCCACACTGAGGTGACTGGATCGCTTCAGGATCGGGTGCGCGCGGCCCCGCGAGACGGGGCGGAAGCGTTTGAGGTATGGCGCCTCATCGACACGGATCTCGGTCACCACGAGGGCGGTCTCGTCGATCCGCTCGTCCGGGTTCTGGTCGATCAGGTTGGCGACCGCCGAGTGGAGGATCCGCTCGATGGTGCGCGCGGCCTTCTGCGGCATGAAGTGGAGCGTGGTGAGCGCCTGTTCCACGTTCTTGCCCCGGACCACATCGGCCACGATGCGCATCTTGCGTGGCGAGGTGCGAATGTATTGTTGTCGTGCGCGTGCTTGCATGGTAGGTCGTGTTGCGTCGTGCGTGCTGCGTGTTTCGGGAGAAGGGTTTCTCACCGGCTACGCCGCGCGCCATGAATCACTAGCGGCGCCGGTCGGCCTTGCCGCCGCCCGCATGCCCCCGGAAGGTGCGGGTGGGCGCGAACTCGCCGAGCTTGTGGCCGATCATGTTCTCGGTCACGTAGACGGGGACGAACTGCTTGCCGTTGTGGACAGCGAAGGTGTGCCCGATCATCTCGGGAACGATCATGGAGCCGCGGCTCCACGTCTTGATCACCTTCTTTTTGCCGCCCTCATTCATCGCCTCCACCTTCTGGCGGAGCTTGTAATGAATGAAGGGGCCTTTGCGGAGGGAACGAGCCATGAGGATTGTCGAATGTCGATCTGCGATTGGCGATTGAAACGCGCCCATCTGAAATCGTAAACCGGCTTAGCGCTTCTTCTTGCGGCGGCGGACGATGAACTGGTTGGAGGCCTTGTTCTTTTTGCGAGTCTTGTAGCCCTTAGCTGGCACACCGGTGGGCGACTTCGGGTGACCGCCGGAAGCCTTGCCCTCGCCGCCCCCCATCGGGTGATCGACCGGGTTCATGGCCACACCGCGCGTCTTCGGGCGGATGCCGAGCCAGCGGCTGCGGCCTGCTTTCCCGAGTTCGATGTTCATGTGGTCGGGGTTGGACGTCGTCCCGATGGTCGCCATGCACTGCACGGGTACCATGCGCACTTCGCTCGACGGCAGGCGCAGCGTGGCCTTCTTGCCCTCGCGGGCGGTGAGCTGCGCGAACGTTCCAGCCGAGCGGGCGAGCTGCGCGCCCTTGCCCGGCACCATCTCAATGGCGTGGACGAACGTACCGAGTGGGATGTTGGCCAGCGGCAGGCAGTTGCCGCGCTCCGGCGGCGCGTCGGGGCCATTCATGACCGTCTCACCGACGGTCAGCTTATCCGGCGCGATGATGTAGCGCTTCTCGCCGTCCGCGTACACCAGCAGCGCGATGCGCGCCGAGCGGTTCGGGTCGTACTCGATGGACGCCACGCGCGCCGGGATGCCCAGCTTGTTGCGCTTGAAGTCGATGATGCGGTAGCGGCGCTTGTGGCCGCCCCCCTGGTGCCGCACCGTGATGCGGCCCGTGTTGTTGCGTCCGCCGTGGCGCTTGACCGGCGCGAGCAGGCTCTTCTCGGGCTCCGACTTCGTAATCGTGTCGAAGGCCGAGACCGAGCGCTGGCGCTGACCCGGCGTGTTGGGCTTCAGCTTACGGATTGCCATGGTTCAAAAGGTTTGGGCCTACGTGCCAGCGCGCCGGACGGCGAGCGGCTTTGCGCCCGGTTAGTCAGTTAGACGCTCTCGAAGAAGTCGATCTCGCCGGAGCGGAGCGTTACGATGGCCTTCTTGTAGGAAGCCTGGCGCCCCTGCATGACGCCGCGGCGGGTCATCTGCCGCTTGCGCTTGCCGCGCACGATCATCGTCCGCACGTCCTTGATCTCGACGCCGGGGTAGCGCGCCTCGATGGCCTGGCGGATCTGAATCTTGTTGGCGTCCTTGGCCACCTTGAAGGCGTAGTGCCGACCCTCCTCCATGAGGCGGGTCATCTTCTCGGTGACGATGGGCTTGAGGATAATGGACTTGGCCATGATGGAGTCAGTCGGTGGGGCAGCGGCCCCTTAGGCCTCGGCGGCCTCAGTAGACCCGTCGGCTTCGACGGCGGAGGGCTTCGAGGAGGAACGGAGGGCGTCCGTGAGCGGGCCCAGGGCGCCTTCCTGCACGAGCACGACCTGCGCATGCATGAGGTCGAGCGTGGAGGCCTGCGCAGCCGGAAGGATGCTCAGCTTCTTGAGGTTGCGGCCCGAGCGGTAGAGCGTGTCGTCGCGGTCGGCGGTCAGGAAGAGCACCTTCCGGTCCGTGAGGTCGTGACCCTGGAGGATGTCGGCCATGTCGCGCGTCTTGGGCGCGTCGAAGGCGAAGTCCTCGATGAAGCGGACGGCGTCGGCGTTAAGCTTGTGCGCGAGGGCGCTACGGCGCGCCAGCTTGCGCGTCTTCTTGTTGACGCTGAGGCGGTACTCGTGCGGCTTGGGGCCAAAGATGGTACCGCCGCCTTTGCGCAGCGGGCTCCTGGCGTCACCGGCACGCGCGTGGCCCGTGCCTTTCTGCCGATAGAGCTTACGGCGCGACTTGGCGACTTCGCCACGCTCTTTGGTCTTGTGCGTGCCCTGACGGCCGTGCGCCTGGATGGCGCGCACGTCGAGCCAGATGACGTGGTCGTTCGGCTCCAGACCGAAGACCTGCTCGTCGAGCTCGACCGAGCGGCCGGACTCGCTGCCATCGCGGGAGTAAACGGGGAGGTTCATCGCAGTTGCGGTTCAGTCGGAGGCGTTACGCCTTGCGGATTTCGAGAAGGCCCTTCTTAGGACCGGGCACAGCGCCCTTGACGAGCAGCAGGTTCTGCTCCGGGAGCAGACGCACGACGCGGAGGCCCTTGACCGTCACGCGCTCGCCGCCCGTGCGGCCCGCCATCTTGACGCCCTTGAAGACGCGGCTCGGGCTCGACGCCTGGCCGATGGAGCCGGGCGCCCGCTGGCGGTTGTGCTGGCCGTGCGTGGCATCGTTGACGCCGCGGAAACCGTGGCGCTTGACGACACCCTGGAAGCCCTTGCCCTTCGAGGTACCCGTCACGCGGATCGCGTCGCCTTCTTCGAAGACCTCGGCGACAGTGACGTCGGTGCCGAGGTCGGGGGTCTCCTCGCCGCTCCAGTTGCGGAACTCGACGAGGTGGCGCTTGGGCTCGACGCCCGCGGCTTCGAAATGGCCGGCGAGCGCCTTGGTGGTGCGCTTGGCCTTCTTGTCAACAAAGCCGAGTTGCACGGCGTCATAGCCGTCCGTCTCGATGGTCTTGACCTGGGTGACAGGGCATGGCCCTGCTTCGATGACAGTGCAGACGACCTGGTCGCCAAAGTCATCGAAGATGGTGGTCATGCCGACCTTCCGGCCGAGAATGCCGCTCATTGAAACCTCGCTGGTTTAGTTAAGCGTGAGGACAGGGGAGGATTGGCGGCTGAACGTCAGTTCGGCGCCGGTAACAACGGTGGCGAGCAGGTCGGCATCTGCGATGCCGAAGAGCAGCGCCACCAATTCGGGGTCTTCTACGATCAGGTCGAACGCGTTCTCGCCGTTGAAATCGTACTCGACGAGGGCGGCGGCCGACGTCCCGGCCGGGGTGAGCGCGAGGCGATTGGCCGCGTCGTCCACCGTATAGGTGCCGGTCAGGTTGACATCCGCGAGCGGAATCTCAATGCTGCTCACGGTGATGCTGGCGTCGTCATCGACATCGAACGCGAAGGCGAACTGGCCGTTGGCCTCGAACTCCATCGCGATCTCGTCGCCCGCGCCGAGCGCGTCGAAGACGCTCACGGTCACGCCGGGGACAATCGTGCGGACGCCGGCGTCCGTCGCCAACCAGAAGCCGACGATCAGTTCGGCATCGGTCTGGCTGAGTTCCTCGGCCGAGTCGCACGCGGCAAGGCCGAGCGCAGCCGTGAGGATCAGGACGAGATGGGAGAGACGACGAAGCATCAGGGAGCACACGCTCTCTGTCAAACCTTGATCTCGACGTCCACGCCACTGGGAAGCTCCAGCTTCATCAGCGCGTCGACCGTCTTGGACGAGGTCGAGAGGATGTCAATGAGGCGCTTGTGGGCGCGCGTTTCGAACTGCTCGCGGGCTTTCTTGTCCACGTGCGGTCCACGGAGGACGGTGACGATCTGCTTGTGCGTCGGGAGCGGAATCGGGCCGCTCACGACCGCACCGGTCGACTTCACCGTGCGAATGATTTTCTCGGCGCTCTTGTCGACCAGCGAGTGGTCGTACGACTTGAGCTTGATCCGAATCTTCTGGCTTGCCATGTGTTTGGCTGTGAGCTTTAGGCTGTAAGCTGTGGGGTTAGAGCGAAGGGCTCGAAGCTCATAGCTCACAGCCCCTAGCTCTTGATTAGTCGAGGATTTTGGAGACGACCCCGGCTCCCACCGTCCGGCCACCCTCCCGGATCGCGAAGCGCAGCCC
>JABDIZ010000007.1 GCA_013003465.1 Rhodothermaceae bacterium | reverse complement strand
GGTCGTACGACAGCCCCATCAGCAGGTCACCGACGAGGATGGCCGTCGCGTCATCCCAGCGGATGTGAATGGTCGGGCGTCCACGCCGCTCGGGCGCGGCGTCCATGATGTCGTCATGGACGAGTGTGAAGTTGTGGAACACCTCGACGGCGAGTGCCGCAGGCATCGCGCGAGCCCGCGCCTCCGCCCCGCCGTAGGCCTCGGCGGTCAAGAGCAGCAGCACCGGGCGCATTCGCTTCCCTCCCCCTTTCAGCACGTAGCGGACGGGCGCGTATAGCTCCGCCGGTTCGTCGGGCAGGGGCAGCGCCTTTAGACCACCCTCAACCTGCTCCACGAGCAGCCGGAGGTGCGCCTGCACCGCTTCCGTTCGTTCCGTCGCAATCACAAGCCCGGTCCTCTCAGCGCCTCGTCAATGCGAGCCTGAACCTCGTCCAGCGAGCCCAGGCCGTCCACATCGAGAAAGCGGACGTGGGCGCGGAAGAACGCTTCCAGCGGCTGCGTCTTGGCGTGGTATTCCTCCAGGCGTGTGCGGATGGCCTCGGGCTCGTCATCGCTGCGATGGAGGAGCCGCTCAGCGGTTACGTCGGCCGGTGGCGGGTTGAAGTCGAGGTGGTAGATGGCGCCGGTTTCGCGGTCGGTGCGGCGGCGCGAGAGCCGCTGCACGATGTGCTCCTCGGGCACGCGCAGGCTGACGACGGCGTTGATCGGTGCGTCCTGATCGCTCAACGCCTCGACGAGAAACTCGGCCTGGTCCACTGTCCGCGGATAGCCATCGAGAATAAAGTCGTCGTACCCGATCTCGGCGAGCGTCTCGGCCACGATTCTGTTTACGACGTCGTCAGGGACCAACTCGCCCGCATCCATATGACCCTTGGCCTCTTTCCCAACCGGGCTTTCGTTGCGGACGGCGGCGCGCAGCATGTCACCGGTCGAGAGGTGGCGCAAGCCGTGGTGTTTAGCGAGGAGCTTGGCCTGGGTGCCTTTCCCCGCTCCCGGGGGGCCGAAAAGAATAAGGCGCATGGGTGATGCAGTGAGCGACAAACGAAGGGGCGGGAAGATAGCGCCGCCTCGTCACGCCCGCACCGGACGGAGCGCCTCGGGATCAATCGTATCGGGCGGCGCGGAGACGCCATCGATGCCCTGCAGTTCGCGCACGATCACGGTGCGGTCCAGCGGGAACGGCATGAGCGGCACGCTGAGCCCGATGCCGATGCCCACCAGCACACAGGTCACCGCTGTGAGGCGCCAGCCGGTCCACCAGCGCCGCGCCAGCATCGCGAAGCGCAGCAGACACAGGATCGTGATGGGCACGAGCGCCAACGCGAACAGCCATTCGCTATCGGCCAGCGCGATCAGAAGCGCCGCACCCGCGATGGTCGCGACCAGGAAAATGGCGGCACGCCAGCGGACCTCCCGCTCCGTGGCCCCTTCCAACCGTCCGGTTCGGGCCTCGTAGGCGAGCAACAGAGCCGCCGCCACAAGCGTCAGAAACTGCAACACGACGAGGAAAAGCATAGACCGAGCAGGAGGGCTATGGAAGAACCGAGGATAGTATCGAGCCGCGCGGGCGCCTTTTCAAGTCACGGCTTCGGATCCGCCTCTTTTACGGCTTCCGTGATCTCTTCTTCCCCCGTGAGCCGCTGCCCGAGACGGTCGAGTGCCATCTTTACGCCGAAGCCCATCGCCGTCTTGACGGCCACATCGAAGGTCTCCCCCAGGGTCGAGCGGCGCGGCGGCGGAGGGGGCTCGTAGGAAATCAGCGGCGGACGGCGCTTCAACGTGCGCCCGATGGCCTCGTCCGTGCGTTTGCCCCGGGCGACTCGGTCGGCCGCTTCGTCGAGCAAATAGGCGGTGTAGAGCCGTAGCACCTCGGTGTGCTCGTCCATCTCCGGGCGACGCTTAGCGCGCGCCCGTGTGCCACTGAGCAGGCCCATCACCAAGCCCCCTGCGAGACTCAGCCCGGCGAAGTAGAGCGGACGTTCGCGCACATGGTCGAGAATCGGACGCCCCGCCACCGTGATGTCGGCGACTGTCGTGAGTTCATGGTGCAGTGCATCCATGCGCGCCTCAATCGAACGGCCCGTCGTCTCAAGGCGCTGCTTGAGTTCGACCGAGGTCGGGGCGGGATGGATTTCTACGTCGGGCATGTGCGCGTGAGGCAGGAAGTACAGGAGCGGATCCGTTACCGACCGGGATTCTTGGGTTGGAGCGCGAAGTACGCCAGCCCCGCGCCGAGCAGGAGAAGCAGCGTCACGATCAGGAAACCCCAGAAGGGTTGCCCTAACCACCACCCGAGGCCCAGAGCCAGGGTCACGAGAAGAAAGAAGATGCCTAACACAGCCAGGACACCTGCGGCAGCGCCCTGCTTCGCCTGGTTGACTTTGTAGTCAACCTGTTCGGTGACTTCTGTGCGCACCAGTTCGATGCGCAGCTCGACCCACGCGCGCAGATCCTCACTGAGGCCCGCCAGCTCATCCGAAATACGCGCCACTTTGCCTCGGTGCTCGGGCAGGCGGCGCTCTACAGGGGCCGGGGGCCGTCCAGGGTCGGGAATGGCAGGCTCGTAGACGGGCGCGGGCAGCGTTGGGGATCGCGGTTCGGATACGATACGGATCGGCGATTCGCGCTCCAGTGGGGCCGTATCAACGGGTGAGGAGGTCCGGGCGTAGCTACGAGACGTCGGCATCAGGGAGAGAGGCGAGGCAGAAAAGAGCCGTGCAATCGGTAGGGGCCAGAATACGCCCGAACGGCCGACTTTGTTTTTCTCCGAATCAGCCGCGAGCAAACAGCGTTGCAGTCCCCCCACCCACTCGACTCCATGCCATGCCCCGCGTCATCACCCAACCCACTCCGAACCCCAACAGTCTCAAGTTTTCCATCGATGGGCATTCATTCATCGAGAGTGGCATGCTCGCATTCGGCGCGGCGCGCGAGGCGGAGAATGATGCACTCGGCGCCGCGCTCTTCGCGCTCGATGGCGTAGCGAACGTGTTTGTGGTCCCCGCCTTCGTGACGGTCACCAAACACCCCGCCACCAGCTGGGACCGCCTCGCGACAGCCATCGAGCGTATCCTGCTGGACTCCGCCGGCACGTCAGAGGCGGGCGAGTAGGGCGATGGGGTCGTCAAGGCCGGGTGCTCCGACCAGCGGAGGCCGGTGGGCATCGCCCGGCTCCACCACTGGCCCCGGCCACGCTAGACGCTCCCCCACGCGAGGCGACGCCACGACAATGCTGAACGTATCGGCGTGCGCGACAAGCCACGTTGCGACCTCGCGAAGATCCTCATAGGGTGCCCAGCGCAGGTGGCCCGGCTGTTGCACCGACGGCTCACCCCAGCTCACGAGAAAGCCCTCGCCCCAGGCATGAGGCGTGTCGGCAGCAGCCAGAAAGGCGCGGGGCATCTGAAGCGTCCCGTTCATCGAGGGATGCGCAGGCATCAACTCGCGGAAGCCTGCGAAGGCGTCGAGGAGGGGATCTGGGGACTGCTCGGCCGGTGCCCAGATGAGCTTGACGGTGTGCCTCCCGACGCCGCCGTAGAGCAAGACATCCTCGGCTAGGCCGATGCGCTCCCCAGCGCTTTCCCCACCCCCTAACACGCCCACAGCGACCTGCTCGCCCCGCAGCAGGCAGCGGCTTGCGTCAAGCCCTGCGTCTTCGCAGGCAGCGCCCAACGCATCCATCGTGCTGTCGTCGCCAGAGCCGAGCACGGCCTCTACTCCATCCGGCAACCGATCCAGGCTCTGGGCCCCAACGACCGTCACCTGCACGTTTGCGAGTAGCGTCTCCAGCTCCTCCACGAACGCCGGGAGCAGGTGCGGCGAGGAATCAGGCAGGCGCACGAGTCCGCGATGCCCGACGAGCATCACGGCCAGCAGATCGCGCCACCCGGCCAGTGGCTCGGGATCGCCGGTCCAGACAGATACACGTTGGGCCGAGGACGCCGAGCGCCCGTCCAGCCACAGCATCAGCGCCTGCTCTGTGACCTGGTGCATGGCCTGGTTGAGCGCGAAGGCCAGCATCTCCTCGGTGTATCGGTTGTCCGCCTCCAGCGTGCGCGCCACGGCCTCAGCGCGGGCTGGATGGTCGGGCTCGCGCCACGCCAAGGCTACAGCCACCAGAGCGGCGATGCGTTCCTCCACAGAGCTCATGCCGCCAGCGCCGCCTCGGAGACGACGGGCGATCCGTTGCGGATCAGGTCGGCCGCTTTCTCCGCGATCATCAGCGTCGGCGCGTTCGTGTTGCCGTTGACGACGGTGGGCATCACGGAGGCGTCCACGACGCGCACGCCTTCGACGCCCTTCACGCGCAGGTCGAGATCCACCACGGCCTCGGTGTCCGGCCCCATCCGGCACGTCCCGACCGGGTGGTAGAGCGTCTCGGCCGTCTCGCGGATGTACTGCGCGATCTGCGCATCGGTCTTGAGGTTCGGGCCGGGCGTGAGTTCTTCACCCCGGACCCCGTCGTAGGCGGCCTGCGCCACGATCTCGCGCGCCAACCGAACACCCTCGATCAGCGTGTACAGGTCGCCCTCATGCGCGAAATAGTTGGGGTCGATGGCAGGCGCTGCGAACGGGTCCGCGCTGCGGAGGCGGATGTGCCCGCGCGTCTCCGTACGGACGAGCGTGGGACCGAGCGAGAATCCGTGCTCCGGGGGCGGTTCCAAGCCGTGCTCGGCAAACAACACCGGCGCAACGTGGAACTGCAGATCGGGCGTCGGCCCGGAGCGCGTGAAGGCGAAGGCTCCGGCCTCGGCCACGTTCGACGTCAAGAGGCCGCGGCGCGTGAGGAGGTAGCGCGCGATGTTGAGCGGCGACTCGGCAGAGAGCAGCGTTCCGCCCTCCTTCGAGCGGTAGCGCACGCCGACGATCAGATGGTCTTGCAGATTGCTACCCACCTCACTCCGATCGGCCACGACCTCGATCCCCTGCGCCCGGAGGTGGTCAACCGGACCAACGCCGGAGAGCATCAGCAACTGCGGGGAGTTGATGGCCCCACCGCAGAGCAGCACTTCCTCAGCGGCATGCGCCTGCTGCGTCTCTCCCCCCTGCACGTACTCGATGCCCACGGCGCGCGTACCCTCGAACAGGACGCGCGTGGCCTGGGCGCCCGTCTCAATCGTGAGGTTGTCGCGGTGACGGATGGGCTTGAGGAACGCCGTGGCGCCGGACTCGCGGCGTCCGCCACGCTGATTCACCTGGTAGAGCCCAGCCCCCTCCTGTTCCGCCCCGTTGAAGTCGTCGTTGGCCGGAAGCCCGACCCCCTGCGCTGCCTCGATGAAGCGCAGCGAGAGCGGGTGCGGCTCGCGCAGATCCTCGACACGCAAGGGCCCTCCCACGCCGTGGTAGGCGGACGCACCACGGGCGTTGTCCTCGGAGCGTTTGAAGTACGGCAGCACATCGGAGAAGCCCCATCCTGTGCAGCCCCGTGCGGCCCAGCCGTCGTAGTCGGCGCGGTGGCCACGGATGTAGATCATCGCGTTGATGGACGACGAGCCGCCGAGCACCTTGCCGCGCGGCCAGAACAGGCGGCGGTTCGCGAGGTGCGGTTGCGGTTCGGTCTCGTAGGCCCAGTCCACCTCCGTTTTGAACAAGCGCGAGAACGCGGCCGGGATGTGAATTTCGGCGCGCGTGTCTGCCTGACCGGCTTCGAGCAGGAGGACGCGCGCAGCGGGATCGGCACTCAGGCGATGGGTGAGCGCACAGCCTGCCGTGCCTGCCCCAACGATGATATAATCGAACATGACGGACAAGGTGGAGCAGTGTTAAGAAGCAACCTAGTCCCCTCCCGCGCTGAGCGCAAGCGGGGAATCCCCCTACTCTGCGAGAGCCTTGGCAACGAGCTGCGGCCAGCCCTTCGGACCGTCCAAGCTCACGGCGCCCTCGCCACGTAGCAAGGCGAGCAGATCCTCGCCGATGAACGTGCGCCGCCAGCCCTGCAGCACCGCATGCTGCGTGGCCTCGGGACCGTCTTCAGTCAACGCTTTTAGGTCGGCGCGCGTGGCGATGAGCCCGGCGTCCAGTTCCTCGCGGGCACAGCGCCCGGCCACGAACGCTTGAAGCACCAGCGTCCGCGCCGTGATGCGATCCTCGTCCGGATGCTTCGCGGCGCGCGCCGGGCGTTCCTCCGGCGGGACCGAGAGGCCTCGGCGCACGGCCTCGACGAGCGCTCTGCCAAACCGCTCCCGCTCACGGTTGCGGATCCCTTTCCCTTCGATGCGCTCGGGCCGATCCGGACGCCGCTGCGCGATTTCGATCAAGGCCTCGTCCTCCAGCACGCGGCGCCGGGGCACGTCGCGCTGCTGCGCTTCTTCTTCGCGCCACGCGGCCAGTTCGCGGAGCACGGCGCGCTGACTGGGCGAGAGCCGCCCGAGGCCGCGCCCCTTGACCCGGGCGCCTTGCTCCCGCGGATCAGGGTCGGCGTACTGCGCCGGGCCGGCGTAGCGCTGCATCTCCTCCTCAATCCAGGCGGTGCGATCACGCTCAACGGCGCGGTCCAGGAGCCGCTGCCGCGCGGTAAGCAAGTAACGCACATCGTCCTCCGCGTAGTCCCGCTGGGTGTCGCTCAGCGGGCGCTGGAGCCAGTTGGTGCGCGTCGCACCTTTGGGCAGGGTGATGCCGACCATCTCAATAAACAGGTCCTGCAACGAGATCGTGGACGACAACCCGATGAACCCGGCCGCGCGCTGCGTATCGAAGATGTTCTGCGGAAGCGCCCCGGTGGCTCGCCGGAGGATGGTCAGGTCCTGCACCGCATCGTGGAGCACTTTGACGACCGACGGGTCCGCGAGCAGCGTACCCAGCGGCGTCAGGTCGTCCAACGCGGGCGCGTCCAGCAGGTGGACATCGTCCTCGCCGAGACCCAGTTGGATCACGCCGAGACGCGGGTAATATGTCCGCTCCCACACGAACTCGGTATCGAGGGCGACGGCTTCGGCCTCGCAGGCCCGAGCGATGAGCGTCGTGAGGGCTTCCGCCGTGTCGACCATCGGCACTACTCAGCCTTCTTGATGGTGCAGCCGAGCGCGTTGGTCCGCTGGACTTCGACCTCCTGCCCGGCGAGGCTCTGGTCCATCGCGTCGCTGAGGTAGGTGTCCTCGGCGCGGCTGGCATCGGCGGGGCTGCTGTCGAGCGCGCCCTCGTAGCGGAGGACGCCGTCTGCGCTGAAGAAGTAGAACTGCGGCGTGTTGCGCGCGCCAAAGGCCGTGGCCAACGCGCTGCCCGGATCGACGACGTATGGGAAGCGGAAGCCGTCGCGGTCGGCCGTCAGGCGCATCGTCGCCACGTCCTCCTCGGGAAAGCGGGTCGAATCGTTGGCGTTGACGGCAACAAAATTGATCCCCGTCGGCTGGTAGTCCCGCGCGAGTATCACGAGGCGCTCGGTGTAGCGCTCCGTCCACGGACAGACGTTGCTCCAGAACGCCACGACGAGACCGTTTTCACCCATCAGGCCGCGCAACGTGGTCTGGCCGCCGTCGGCCTGCGTGAGCGCGAGATCACCCTGTGGAAGGGACGAGCCGACTGTGATCGGCTGCGCCGCCACGGGAAGCACGAGCGCGAAAAAAAGAGCGAGGGGGACGTAACGACGCATGGATTACCCAGTGGTGGCTAACTCGGAGGACGATTCGGCGAGCACCTGACGCACTTTGGCGTCGAGGAAGTCGTAGTTCGAAGCGCCCTCCCAATAGGCACGAAGCGTGCCATCGCCATCGTAGATGAAGGTGACGGGAATGCCATACGCCCATGGGTTGGGCGCAGCCAGCCGCCCGGCGATATCGGCACCCTCGCGGGAGAAATACGTCGGGCCGACCACGCCGTGTTGGTCGAGGAAGAGTTGCACGCGGTCCATCACCGTCGGGTCATCGACCGAGAGAAAGCGCACAGCAATGCCCTCGTCGGCTTTATCCTGACCGTAGCGGACGAACTCGGGGAATTCAGCCCGGCACGGCCCGCACCATGTCGCCCACACGTTGACCACCACGACCTCGGCCCCCAGATCAGCGACATCTTGGACGAGTTCGACCGCGGTGACAGAGCGAATCTCCGCATTGGTGGGTGCTTCTCCCTCAGCAGGCTGACAGCCTGCAATGAGGAAGAAGAGGGCCAGCAGAATCAGGAAGAGGACGAGGAGAACAATGCGGCGCATGGGGGGACGTGGTTGTGTTCGAATCCATCAACGCCTGAAGGCGGCGTATGGTGCCCGACCGTCAACGGCGCGGCTGCGGGCTGGGAATGCGACGAATCGGGTAGGTCCGCCCTGCCTGCAGATGGTCCTCTCGAAGAGCAGCCCATGCCACGATGCCGTCGTCTGAACGCGGTTCGAGGAGCATGAAGGCGAGGCGGCCCAGCGGCTGATCGAGCGGCACGATGAGCATCTCGGCCGGACTCGCATCGTCGAGGGTGGCATAATAGCCATGCAGCGTTCGCGACCGCCTTCCCTGAAACTCCCTCTGGGCCACTGTTACGCTATCGACTTCGAAGATTTCGATGGGCGTGGGCTGCGTGCCTCGGGTGTAGTGAATGCCGTGGCCATCGAGTAGCTCCACAACCTCCGTCAACGACGGCGGCACGAGATACGCCACCGGCACGCGTTCGCGCTCAATGGGCGTGAAGCGGATCAACGCAGGCATCGTCTCTGAAATTCGTGTGTCGCGGCGCTGCAACATCGGCGCGTTCGTGACCGGATGGTAGACCGTGTCGGCCTCGCCGAGCATGATCTCGACGGGCGCGGGCAATGCGTCCCACGTGGCCCGCAGCGACAGCGAATCGCCGACGATGGAGGTGGCGTCAGCCTCGCCGGTGAGCATGCGGATGCGCGAGGCGTGCGCATGGGCGTAGTCCACGACTTCTTCCACGAAGCGTTTGGTGGCCCGCACGCGCTCCTCGAACGAGGCGTAGCTGTAGGCTTCGCTCAGAATCCCGAAGCGATTGCGGAGCCCGGCATAGTTCGTCCCGAAACGCGGACGGCCGTCGAAGGTGTACCACGCGCGCGGCGCTGTAGTGGCCTCGCCGAACGCGCCCGGCACGTTGCCATAGTGCTCGATGGCCCAGCCGTCCTCCTCGGCGATCTGCTCCGCTACCGCCGGGAGCCAGCGGTCGCGCAGTTCTTCGTCAATGGCCGCCGGCGTGTTGGGGTTGAGCGGCGGCGCGTACGTGAGGTGGTAGGCGTGGATCGTCCCGTTGGTGGTGTGCAGGTCCACCACGACGTGTGGGTCGTAGGCATCCATCAGGGCCACGAGCGCCCGCGACTCAGGCGCAGCGAGCTTCATAAAGTCGCGGTTGAGGTCGAGGCCCTGTGCGTTGGGGCGCTGCCCCATGCCGCCTATCGGCCCGAGTTGCCCCGGCCGGTTGTCGAGGGCGACGCGCTCGTTGCCGTCGGCGTTGTAGATCGGCGCGACGAGCAGTACGAGCGAATCGGCCCAGGCGGCGTGTTGGCCCTGGGCGAGATCACGGGCGAGCATCTGGAGGGCCTCTTTGCCGCATACCTCGCCCGCGTGGATGTTGGCGAAAACGAGGACGCGCGTTTTCTCCGTCGCGCGCACGGCCTCGGCCGAAGAGCCTTCCGCGCCCCACACGATGAGCGGCAGCACCCGTCCCTCCACCGTTTCCCCGAAGGTCGTGAGTTGCAGCGCCGACGCGTCCGCCGTGACGGTTTCGAGGAACGTGACTACGTCGGCGTAACGCGAGGTCTCGGCGAAGTCGGTGGCCTCGGCACGCGTGAGCGGCTGGTCGCCGCCGCCGAGGCCTCCGCTACTGGAGCACCCCGCCATCAGGGCTATTCCGATTGCAATAACAGCATATTTCATCACGACGCCTCGTAGAGCGTGCCGCCGACAGTCCGCCGCGTCATCCAGCGGTTGAGGGCGATGAACAGCGCTAGGACAAGGCTCCATTGCACGAGGCAGGTCATCGCGCTGTAGGGTTCGAGCGGATCGTACCAGCGCGTGGCGAAGTCAGCCGTGGTCGCCTGCCAGAGCCACCAGACGAGCAGCACAGCGGCCTGAATGGGGATCAGGAACCGCATCATCTGCTCCCATCCTGCCGGGAGGCGCCAGTCGCTCGGTGTGGCGATCTCCTCGCGGATCCGCCGTGCGCCATACACCACAACGGCAATGGCCACGAACGCCCCTGACAGCATGAGGGCCACGCCCCACACGAAATCCTGGTTGGCAAAAAAGCCGAGGTTGATCGCGCTCGGTACGCCGAGCAGGAAGCCGCCACCCGCCGTCAGCGCCACCGCACGGGGCCGCCGTAGCCCGAGATCCACGAGGTTGCGCGTCGTCAGTTCGATCATCGAGATGAGCGACGAGAGCGCGGCGAAGGAGAGCGCCAGGAAGAACAGCACGGCGAGGATCTTGCCGAAGGCCATCTGGGCGAAGAGCTGCGGCATCCAGATGAACGTCAGTCCCGTCGAGGCCGGGCCGCTCTCGCGCATCGTAGCGAGAATCTCGGGCGTCCCCATCTGCTGCCCGAGCACGGCGAAGACGATCCCGAAGATCATCGTCGCGGCGAGGAGCGAGACGGTGTTGTTGCCCACGCCCGTCAGCACGGCGTTGCGGACGACCCCGTGCTCCTTCTGCATGTAGGCGCCGTAGGTCAGGATCAGGCCCCACCCCGCGCCGGTGTCCCAGGCATTCTGCGTCAACGCTTCCAGCCACGTCCTCGGTTCGGCGAGAATGGACCAGTCGGGCGTGAACAGGTAGGCGATGCCCGCTCCGGCCCCTGGCAGCGTGACGGCACGCACAACGGCGATCACGACGATCACGAGCAGCGTCGGCACGAGAATTTTGTTGGCACGCTCGATGGAGCGCACACCCTGCCAGCAGGCCAGCGCGCCGAGTGTCATGGCGAGGGCGTGGAAGACCAGTGGCAGGCCCGATCCCTGGAACCCGTCCCACGTCGCCTGCGCTGACTCCAGCGAGATCGGCAGGCCACTGAAGAGCGAGGTGCCCATGTAGTACACGCACCACCCAGCCACGACGCTGTAGTAGAACATGATGGCCGTGGCCACGAAGCCGACGAAGGCGCCCATCCACGCGAAACGGCCGTTCGTCAGCTTGGCGAAGGAGCCGATGGTGCCCATCCGCCCGCGCTGCCCGAGTGCATACTCCGCAATGATGAGCGGGATGCTCCAGACGAGCAGAAACACCAGCCACGCCACAAGGAAGGCCCCGGCCCCACCGTCGCCGCCGTTCTGCGCCGCGATGCGCGGGAAGCGCCAGATATTGCCTGTGCCGACAGCGATGCCGAGCACGCTCAGCAGCAGGCCCCAACGCGAGGAAAAGCGTTGTTCGGAAGCCTTCATAGGAACCGGGAGTGAGGGGAGGAAATCAGTCCGCGAGGTAGCGCTCGCGCAGGACGCGCAGGTGGTGGGCCGCGTGCCCCGCCAGAATAGCGACCAGCGCACGAACACTGACCTCCTGCCCACTCGCCCTCCCGGCGCGCAGCAGCGCCACCTCATCGAGATGCCGGATCAGGAGAAGATTGGCTTGCCGCAGTGCTGCAAACTGATCCAACAGATCCGCCATCGTCCAGGCATCGTAAGACGAGGCCGCCACATACGGCTTCTCATCGAACCCTGGCAGGGGGGCTTGGTCGCCCCGGGCGAAGCGCAGCATGCGGGTTCCAAAAATCCGCTCGGCATCGGCCATGTGGCCGACGACCTCGCGGATGCTCCACTTGCCCTCGGCGTACCGAAACCCGACCTGTTCCTCAGAAAGTGGCTTCAGCAGGGCGCTCAACTCCGACTCCTGTCGCTCCAGCACGTCCATAATATCTGCGTCGCCCAGCGCTGCGATGTACGTTGCGTAGAACGGGGCGTATTCAGCGGGCGTCGGCAGGAAGGCGGGGGGCGACGGGCTCATAGGATGGTATTGAGCGGTTTCCAGTGGTGCGGCTGGGAGGAGTCGGCTGCGTGCAGCCCACTGAGAGGACCGGGAGGTGCGTGCTCGGCCGATCGATCCGCCCGTTCCGTTGTCGGCTCGGCGGGGTCGTCCTCCGGCGGGAAGAAATGCCGCGCGAGCTCATCGGCGGCATTGGCGTAGTCGCGGGCCCCGCGCGAGGTGATGTCGTGATCGAACACCGTGCGTCCGTCGTGCGAACTCTCGGCCAACGAAGCACTCGTGCGGATGACGCGGCGGATGATGCGGTCGCCGTAGGTCTGGCGCAAATGCTGCGCGTAGGTGTGGTGATCGCGCTTACGGCCATCGACCTGGGTGAGCACCACCAGCGGCTCCTGGAGCGCCGGGTTGAGCTTCTGCCGGACGAGGCGGCTCGTCTGCCACGTCTGCTCGGCGCCCACGACTGGCTGGTATTCCGGCGTGACGGGGATCAAGACGTGCTGGCTCGCCACGAGCGCGTTCATTGTAAAGACGGAGAGCGCCGCCGCCGTGTCGAAGAGGATCAGATCGTAGTCATGCCCGACGGCCAGCGTTTCTTTGATCCAGAACACGTCCGTAGGGCGCGTGAGCGTGCGCTGTGCCTTGTTCATGGTGTACGAGGCGGGAAGCAACTCGAAGCCACTCATGGGCACCGTTGGCAACGTGCGCAGGTCGCCCTGGGGGTCGATTAGCGCCAGGGACGTGTGCTCCGGCGCAGGCTCTTCGGCGCCCAGCATCCGGGTCAAAAAGCCCTGCGGGTCGAGGTCCACCACCAGCGTGCGGTGGCCGCTGAGCCCAGCCGCGGCGGCCAGGTGGATGACCGTTGTGGTCTTCCCCGTGCCCCCCTTGTGATTGCAAACAGTGACGACGGGCATAGGAGCGGGCGGAGGCGACAGGGAAATCGTGGGCGAGCGCCGAAAATAGCACCGAGCCGGTGACCGGCAACGCACTTTAGCCTACCCTTCATCTAACCGATACTTCGCACGAACGCTCTGCTATTCCGCCGCCTAGATGTCCGATCTGTCGCCCCTGTTCACCCGCCTAAACAGGCCGAGTTGGACCATGGCGGGAGGTGTTCTGCTAGGCTTAAGCATGCCTCCGTTCGGGCTGTATCCGCTGGCCTGGATTGCGCTGATCCCGCTGCTCGCCCGGTGGAGTTCCGTACGTCACCCCTGGACGCTGGTGCGCGAGACGTACGCAACCTTGCTGCTAATGGCAGCCATCGCGGGCTTCTGGGTCCTCCTGCACCGCGCCATGCCTGCTGCGCTGCTCTCAGGCCTCGGCCTGCTTCTCGCCCCCCTGCCGCACGTCGGGGCGTTCGTGCTCTCGGCGCAATTGCGGAAACGCTTTGGGTTGCTGGCGGGCCTCGGCGCACTCCTCACGGGCGTGCTAGCCGCCGAATATCTCGTCGCGCACAGCCCGTTCGGGCTGCCGTGGCTGCTGCTTGGACACACACAGACGGATGCTCTCTCCTTCAATCAGATTGCCGACCTCGGGGGTGTGGGCGCACTCACGCTGTTTGTGCTCGTCGCCAACATCCTCGGGCTGCTCTTTGTCCGCACGCGACTGAAGCCAGGGGTTCTCCCCGGGGGCCGGATGCTGATCGCGCTCCTGTTCTCGGCAACACTCTCCGGCGCGGCTGTCTACGGCGAGGAACGCGTGCTCAACCTCAACGAGCCGACAGCCGATCTGGTCGTCGGCCTGGTGCAACCGGCCCTCTCTATTAACCAGTGGTCCGACGCGACCGACGGGCAGCGGGTCGAGCGCCTGGCGGACCTCTCGGATCGGCTCCTGCGCCTGGGCGAACCGCTCATTCGCCCGGCGTCTACCCAGCCCCCGGCAGCTACTCCCGAGAACCGCCTTGATCTTCTCATCTGGCCGGAGACCGCCCTACCCTACCTCCCCGAAACCGATCGCCAAGCGCGCCTCTACCAGCGTCTCGCTCGCTGGAGCGCGCAGCGGAATCTCGCGTTGCTCACCGGTGGCATGACGCGGCCCGGCGCACACGGCGCCTTCCGCAACTCAGCGCTCCTGTTCGGCCCCACCGCGTCTCCACAGGCCTACGACCAGGTGCATCTCACGCCGTTTACCGAGACCCTGCCAGGCGTGGACCTCAACCCCCAGTTGGAAGCGATGGTACTGCCCGAGCCCGATGCTCACCTCGGCACGGGGGATTCACTCGTGGTGCTCGATGCGGGGCACTATCAGGTTGCCACGCCCATCGGATCGGAATCCCTACGAGGCGACCAGGTGCGTCGCTTCGTGTCCGACGGGGCCAATCTGATCGTGACGTTGTCCCATGGTGGCTGGTGGGGCCAGTCGCCGGGCGCAAGCCAGCACTTGCGCCTGACGCGCTTGCGAGCCATCGAAACCCGCCGCGCCGTGGTCCTGGCGACGGTCAGCGGGATCACCGGTACCATCGACGCCACGGGTCGCATCGAGCCGGTGGCGGGCTGGATGGAAGAGGAAATCACGCGGCGCACCCTGCCCCTGCACGAAACCGAGACGCTCTACGTGCAACACGGCGACTGGCTGGGCTACTACGCCCTTTTCGGCGCCGGTTGGTTTCTGCTGATCTGGGGCGTCGCCGCGGTGTTCTTCCGTCGCCCAAAGACGGCCCCACGGAAACGCCGACGGACCTGAGGCGTGGAGGGGCGCGCACCCGCTCAACTCGCCATGCTCGCCCTTCAGGTCCCGTTCGTTCTCGCCTCGCAGTCGCCGCGCCGTCGCCTTCTGCTTCAGCAACTCGGGCTCACCTTTACGGTCCAGCCCAGTCGGGACGACGAGGTCTGGCCCGACGGACTGCCTCCAAGTGTTGCTGTCGAGACCCTGGCGATACAGAAAGCAGCCCCGGTAGCGGCGCTGAATCCTGAGGCGCTGACCCTCGGCGCAGATACCATTGTGGTTTTGGAGGAGGAGGTGCTCGGCAAACCGCGAGACGCTACCGAGGCCCACGCGATGCTCCGCCGCCTCAGCGGGGCTACCCACATCGTCTATACCGGAATCGCCCTCGCGCATCCCGCTTCCGGCCGACAGGTGGCGACGCATGAGGCCACGACCGTCACCTTCGCGGCCCTCCGCGAAGAGGAGATTCAGGCGTACGTCGCCAGCGGTTCGCCCCTCGACAAGGCAGGCGCCTACGGTATCCAGGACGACCACGGCGCCCTCTTCGTCCGGCGAATAGATGGCGACTACTACACGGTCGTCGGGCTCCCGCTGCACCGCCTCTACCACACGTTGCAGACTGAGTTCGGGGATCTGCTAAAGCCGCTCACCGCATCGTGACGCCGCTTGCCGCAGAAGAAGATGGATTCCACGTCAAGGCGAAACAAAGGGATCAGGGCTGCTTCTTATCGCTCCATCGGGGCCGCTCAACCATCGCCCCTGTTCGAGTTCTATCACCCCACCCTTCTCTCCCATGACTATGCCGACCCCCACGCGCCTGGCGACCTATGCCTTCGCGCTGCTCGCTTTTCTCGCCCTCCCCGCCTGTGCCACCGAGGAAGAGGCTCCTGAGGTTATCGAAGAACAGCCGATGGAGCCCGTCGCGGCCAACGATATCGTCTCGACCGCCACCGAAAACGGCATGACGACCCTCGTCACGGCCGTTCAGACGGCGGGCCTCACCGAGACCCTTCAGGGCGAAGGACCGTTCACGGTCTTTGCTCCTACCAATGAGGCGTTTGACGCCCTTCCCGAGGGTGCGCTTGATGGGCTCCTGGCCGAAGAAGGCCATAGTGAGCTGAGCCGCATCCTGACGTACCACGTGGTGCCCGGCCGCATCGAGTCGAGCACGCTGGCCGGAACCATGACCTTCGACACGGTCGAAGGAGGCACGCTGACCGTCACCGCTGGTGACGATGGCGTCACGGTTACCGACGCAGCGGGCAACGCTGTCAACGTCGTTACCGCCGACGTGAACGTGTCCAACGGTGTCGTCCACGTCATCGACGGCGTGCTGATGCCAGGCGAGGCGGCTGACAGCGCGGACGCGATGTAAGCCCCTGCGTCTTCGGACCTTGATAGCCCGGCCGCGCACCGATGCGCGGCCGGGCTTTTGGCTGGGATCCGGTGCGGCCGGGGTCCGT
>JABDIZ010000372.1 GCA_013003465.1 Rhodothermaceae bacterium | reverse complement strand
TGGGCATGGAGATACCAAGCCACTGGCCCTGATTGCTAGGGTCATGGTGCTTTCTTGTGAGCCGCCCTCTTGTCTGGCAGGACGGGGCGGCTCGCTTGGTTTTCAGGTCCGCTAGGCGGCGGCTCTACCTCCTAGGTCCTGAAAGGCCAGCGTGAACCCGAGACGCTCACCCTTAGGCGAGCGCGTCGACGTAGCGCCCCGCGAGAACGGAGGCGCGTTGCTGGCTATGGGCGAAACGGTCGGGTCACGCGTGACCGGCGGCGGATCGTGGCCACGGCGGCGCCGGTGATCGCAGAAGACGCGGCGGGCCGTGATCGTGAGTAGTGACGACGGCCTACGGCCTGCAGCGATCGCATGGGCGTTGAGGGCAGCGGCTCGGCGCTGCTGTTCCTCGCGCTGTTTGCGCTGTCTGGGATCAACCCACCGATAGCGCCGATCGGCAACCAGGGACTGAGCGATGTTGGACAATCGAATGGCGAGGGCTCGTTGTGAAATGTCGGCGGCGTCGGGTGGGAACCGCTTGATTAGGGCTCTTTCCAACTCAGCGAATGGTGAGCTTGGATCCAGCGGATCCATTCCGTCGGGTCCGACCCGAGCGAGTTTTTGCCCCATTTGGCTCGCGACTAGTCGGCATAGTTCGATGAGGCCCCGCCGGCCTTTGTAGACGGTGACACCCTTCACCGGGGGTCCGGTGCGCGGTCGGCATGGTTGGCGCGGTCGAGGTACTCGGCGAGGGCCTGGCGGATCACGTCCGAGCGCGTGAGACCGCTCGCATCGGCCAGACGCTCGGTAGCGGCGATCTGCTCGACGCTCGTGCGGAACATCAGCTTGGGGCGGCCCCTACCACTTGCCATGTCCCTATGGAATCAGGTGTCACCCACGCGATCGGGGATGCTCCCCGTTCTGTCGCACCCAACACACCAAAAGTTCCGTCGGGGGGGGATTGCGAGTCCGGAGTCTCAAGGGGGTTCGGAACGTGTGTGCGTGTGGAGGGGTGCCCCCCTGGCCGCTGAAATGGCAGCGATCTGAGCGTCTTGACGGCCGCTGACGCCAGATTTTTTCACTCAGGGGGATCGCTACCCAGGTGCGGGGCTGTGGACGGGCTATCGGCTAGTGATCCGTTGCACCCCCGCCCCCTGGTCGGCGCTGGCGGCGTCTGAGCGGGAAGCTGAGCCGATGCGCAGTCGGGAAACGCTGGTGCAAAGCGCACCGACTCTGCTCGTGAATCTAGGCGCCGAACTTGCGGCCGATCCAGCGTGTCAGTCGTTGTGTGACTGTGCTGGCGTGATCGTGGTGGGTGTCGGGTGCGTTCGTGGTGGAGGTGGGCTCTGGTGGCGTCTGCGGAGCGCTGGCGGCTTCGAGGGCGTCGAGGCGGGCCCGTAGGTCGTCGTGGGCGGCGTCGAGGCGGGCCCGTAGGTCGGCGATCGTGCGGTCACGCTCTTCGGCTCGGGCTCGTTGCTCGATGGCGTCACGCTCGGCGGCGTCGCCACGCTGGCGCTCTTGTTCGGCATCTGAGCGGGCTCGGTCACGCTCGGCGGTGATCCGGTCGAGGTCGGCGGTGAGCGCTTCGGACTTGCTGCGCAGCTCGCCTAGCTCGACCATGAGAGCCTCATCTGTGGCCTCGCGTGCGCGCACGCGTGACGCGTCAAACTGCGCGCGATGGTCGGTGGTCTCGTCGAGGGCGTCGGCGCGTTTCCATCCGCGCTTGGCGGCGAGGGCGTCCACCTGGTCGGTCGGCACGTGCCAGGCGTCGCCGTGGGCGGCTGAGCGCTTCTCAGCGTCGGGGAACGCTCCCGATCGGCGGGCCCGGTCGATCGTGGATCGGGACACGGCCCAGCGGGCCCGGATGTCGCCGTAGGTGAGCCAAGCGGCTTCGGGGTCTAGCTCGCCCATCGTGCGGCCAGGGCGTAGGTCGGGCTCTTGTCGAGGGATGCGGCTCGGCGTTGGTAGCTGCGGGTGGTGCGTGAGTCGGCGTGGCCGGCGGTGTCTTGCACGATCCAGAGCGAAACGCCGGCGTCGAGCGCTTCGGTGATCATCGTGGCCCTGAGCACGTGCGGCGTGACCTTCGTTTCGATGCCTGCCCGGCGTTGTAGGCGGGCGAGCACTCGGGTGACTTGGTGGCGGTTCATCTGCGTGCCGTCGTTGGCGGTCACCAGCCACTCGTCGGCGTCGAGGTCGGCGACAAGCTCGCACGCTGCGGGCGGCATCACGACTCGGCGCACCTTGTTGCCCTTGCCGGTCACTACGAGCGTGCAATGGCCCCGTTCGTGGCGTAGGTCGCCGTTGCGGGCGTTTACCAGCTCTGAGACACGGATGCCGGCGTGAGCGAGCACGAGCACCACGAGCAGGTCCCGCGGTCCGGCGGCTCGGGCGGCGGCGATGAGCGCTCGCATTTCGTCGGTGGTGAGCGCTGCGGCGTGGTCCGATGAGACGGCCTCTCGGCGCACGTGGGTGGCGTCGGCGGGGTTGCGGTCGGTGTGGCCGTTGGCGATCGCCCAGCGGTAGAAGCTCGACAGTGACGCAATGCGGCGGTTCACCGTCGCTGCGGATGCGGTCTGTGCGAGCGTGCGGGCCCAGGCGTTGACGTGCTCGGCGGTGAGGTCGTAGAGCCCGGCGTCCGGGTCGAGGTCGTGGAGGAACGTGACGAGCTGCTCGATGTCGGCCCGGTAGGCCCTGCGGGTGTTGTCGCTGCGCTGGCTCAGCAGCCAGGCGTTGACATGGGTCACTGACCAAGGTTGAGCTACGTCAATCGTGGTCGAGGTCGTTGTGGCGGGGTTCGTCTCCATTCCAACGATCCTAGCGCATAACTGTCATTATGCCCTAGCTCACGACATAGGTCGCTGACCAAGGTTGAGCCACGTCACTGATCAAGCTGCGGGTTAGTCATCTGTGGGTTCGGGCGCGTTTCGCTAACCATGTACTCTCGGCCCTGCTAGCCCGTCACAAGCTCGCCAACATCCGCACCATGACCACTAGGTGGAACTGTCGATCAGACCGAAGAGAACGCGGGTGTGTGCGTCTCCTACGTCGGTGCCCTCACGGCTACCGCTCCCAAGCTCCAAGCAAGTCATGGTCGATCTAGTGGAGCCCGACGGATTCCCCCGCTATCGCTGCGGGTCTGCGCTCTCGCTGAGAGGTCTGCCGGTCCTCTCAGGCATCGGGGCTCCCGGTGTTCCCGGCCTGGCCCTGGCGGGCTCATGGCGGCTCGGTCGGTGAGCAGGTCCCCAGATGCGCCAATCACCCCGTCGTGTCGGGGTGGGCCATTCCGTACGTCCGTCGTACCGCGTCCCTCGTGGGTTTGCGGTGAGGGCTTGCTGTCCGCGCTTTGCGCGTTGCGGGTCAGCTCGAGAGACCTCCCGAGCGTCGATGCGCCGTCATGCTTTGCGCTCGCTGCGCCAGGCGCGGGCCCGGCATGCCGTCGTGCAGTACTCGGCGTCGATGCGGCGGCCGTCGATGCGGTCACCGCACAGCGCGCAGCGGCGGCCGCCGTAGTCGTCGGCATCGAACAGCGGGACCTCGGTCCAGCTCGCGGCCGGCGTGTGCCGGCCGGCTGTCGCGAGGAACACGAGCGGGAATCGCTCGCCGAGCTCGGCCAACGTGATGATGGTCGGGGGCCGTTTTGGGCATGGAGATACCAAGCCACTGGCCCTGATTGCTAGGGTCATGGTGCTTTCTTGTGAGCCGCCCTCTTGTCTGGCAGGACGGGGCGGCTCGCTTGGTTTTCAGGTCCGCTAGGCGGCGGCTCTA
>JABDIZ010000362.1 GCA_013003465.1 Rhodothermaceae bacterium | reverse complement strand
CCCCAGGCCTTCACCGGGCGGATCGTCGGCACGCGGCTCCGGCTTCGCGGCCTGCCCGGCGAGGGGCGGCTGGCGGTCCGCGACGGACGACTTCGGCTCCACGACCCGTCCGGGGTGACGACGGCCTACGTGTGGCAGGGGCGGTAGCCTCTGGCGCTGGGAGCGTTCTCGCCAGAGGCCTCTGGCGTCACTCGGCTCGGTAGACCGCGAACTCGTCGTGCCGCGCGTGCAGCGTCAGCGCGATGGCGAGCATGGTGGAGTTGGCCAGCAGCGCCGAGCCGCCGTAGCTCACGAACGGCAGCGGGATCCCGATGACCGGCATGAGCCCGATCGTCATCCCCACGTTGATGAGGAGGTGGATGAGGAAGATCCCCGTCACGCCCGCCATGAACAGCCGCGGCGCCGCGCTCCCGGCGTTCACCCCGAGGGTGACGAGGCGGATGATGAGGAACGCGAACAGGACCAGGATGCCTGCCGTGCCCAGGAAGCCGAGCTCCTCCCCGATGATGGTGTAGACGAAGTCCGTCGACTGCTCCGGGATGTAGGCCAGCTGCGTCTGCGTCCCGTTGGTGAACCCCTTGCCGAAGAGTCCGCCCGACCCGATGGCCGCTTTGGATTGGATCACGTGGTAGCCCTCCGCCGAGGCGAACTGCTCGGGGTCGGTAAACGCCAGGATGCGTCCCTGCTGGTGCGGCTGGAGCACCTCGAACAAGAAGAACCGCGCCGCGATTCCCACGCCGCCTGTCGCTACGAGCGAGAGGGCCGTGATCCACTTCGAGCGGGTCCACAGCAGGTACCCCGCCGATGCCAACAGCGCGAAAATGGCGAGGTAGGCCGCGTTCACGATCGCGAGGTAGCCCGCCACGCCAGCGGCCGCGATCAGCCCCACGAACCACAGCGGCACCAGCCCGCTCCAGAACAGCACGAAGTAGCCCATAGCGAGAAAGACGAGGCCCGTGCCGGTGTCGTTCTGCATCACCACCAGCACGGTCGGGACGAGGATGATGGCGGCAAAGCCCGCCAGCGCCATGATGTAGCCCGAGTTGAACCCGATCTGGACGCTCCGCACGCCCCTGAGCGAGAGGAAGGCCGCGACCGCGAGCACGGTCCCCACCTTGGCTAGCTCGGCCACCTGCAACGAGGCCGGGCCGATCTGGAGCCAGCTTTTGGCGCCGTTGATCTCGCGCCCGAACACCAGCGCCGCCACCAGCAGCCCGAGGCACGCCACGTAGGCCACGGGCGCCAGGCGCATGAGCATCCTCGCCCGGAAGAAAAAGATCGCCACCATCACGACGAGCGAGACCACCGCCCACATCGCCTGCTTGTTGGCGTTGTCCTTCACCGAGTCCAGCAAGAACTCCCGCGCGGGGCCGTGCGTGGAGCTCCAGATCGCCGCCACGCCGAGCGCGACGAGCGCCGCCCACGCCACGAGCGAGGGCCAGTCGAGACGTTTGTACCAGGGGAGCATGTCGAAGTCGGAACGCGAAGGGGTGAAGGGCGAAGGGGTGGCGCCAGAGGCCGAAACGCCAGCCGGGCCTCTGGCGCCAGAGGCGGTCGGTCATGTCGCCAGAGGCGCCAGGCCAGAGGCGCTAGATGCGGCCGACGGACTTGTAGGCCTGGACCTGCCGGATCATGCCGAGGCGCTCGGGGACGACCTCGCCGCGGAAGTACTGCTCGATCATCAGGCTCGAGATCGGGCCGGCCGTGGAGCTGCCGTAGCCCGCGTTCTCCACGATCACGCCGACGGCCACCTTGGGGTCGTCGTAAGGCGCGAAGGCGATAAACACCGCGTGGTCCTTGCCGCGGGGGTTCTCGGCCGTGCCCGTCTTGCCCGCGATGGGGATCTCGGGGAAGCGCCCGTCGCGCGTGGCGAGGATCTGGCTGCGCCGCGCCGTGCCCGAGGTGGCGACGGCGCGCATGCCCTCGCGCACGACCTGGAGGTTGCGAGGCTCCATCGGGATCCGCCGCGCTCGGGGATGCCGCGGTGCTTCGGCGATGCCCGTCGTCGGGTCGATCTGCTCTAGCACGAGGTGCGGCGTCACGAGCGTGCCTCCGTTGGCGATCGCGGCGGTGGAGCGGGCGAGTTGGAGCGGGCTCGCGCCCATGTTGCCCTGGCCGATCCCGAGGTTGACGGTAAAGCCCGGGCCCCAGCCGCCCTTGCCCCAGCGGTCGTTGAAGTACGACGAGTCCGGGATGAGCGCGGGCTCCTGGTCCGGGAGGTCGAGCGGCGCGAGCGTGCCGAAGCCGAACCGGTTGGCCCACATGCCCCACGTGTCGAGGTCCATGCGCTTGGGCCCCTCTGGCGTCTCGAACGTGTCGTTCATCAGGCGGAAGAAGAACGTGTTGCACGAGACCTGGATGGCGCGGCGGACCGAGATGCGCCCGTGCGCGCCGCCGTGGCACCGGAAAAAGCGCCCCAGCATGTAGCCGCCCGGGCAGTAGAGCTCGGTGTCCGGGTCGATCATGCCCTCCTGCAAGGCCACGGCCGACATGAACGGCTTCCACGTCGATCCCGGCGGCAGGCTGGACTGCGTGGCGCGGTTAAAAAGCGGCTTCTCCTCGTTGCGGTAGAGGTAGTCCACGTCCTCCTGCGTCATCCGTCCGACGAGGGCCGTCGGGTCGTAGT
>JABDIZ010000338.1 GCA_013003465.1 Rhodothermaceae bacterium | reverse complement strand
CCCCCACCTCGGTCTGGACCGCGATGGTGCCCCCATGCCCTTGCACGATGTCGTGCGCGAGCGAGAGGCCGAGACCCGTACCGGAGCCACTCGGCTTGGTCGTAAAGAACGGCTCGAAGAGGCGCGCGGCCACGTCGTCCGGCATGCCGGGGCCGTTGTCCGCCACGGTGAGGTGGACGACCTCCCCGGCGGCGCGGCTGCCCAGCGTGATCGTCGGCGTGTAGCCTGCGCCTTCCTTCGCCGCCCGATCGCGGACAGCGTAGATCGCGTTGTCGAGCAGGTTGAGTACCACGCGGCCAATCGCCTGCCGAATAATGGGGAGGTGGTCCACGGCGGGGTCGTAGTCCGTCTCGATCTGTACAGGCACCCCATCGCCGCCGGTAGCGGCCCCGTGGACGGCCAGGTCGAGCGTCTCGTTGAGCAAGACGCGCACATCGACGGGTTCACGATCCCCGTCGGAGCCGCGTGCGTGGAGCAGCATCGAGCGCACGATGGTGTCGGCCCGCTTGCCGTGCTCGGCAATTTTCTCGGCGTTGAGCGCCAAGTCGTCGATGATGGGCTTGAGCTCGTCTAGGACCTCGGCTACCGGCCTGTCGGCCACGGCGGCCAGCTCGGTGCGCAGCTCTTCGGTCAGTTCCTCGGAAAGCTGCGCGAAGTTGTTGACGAAGTTGAGCGGGTTCTTGATCTCGTGCGCCACCCCGGCCGTCAGGCGCCCGAGTGAGGCCAGCTTTTCGGACTGCACGAGTTGCGTCTGGGTCGTCTGCAGCTGCGCCAGGGTCGCGGCCAGTTCGACGCTCTTGGTCTCCGCCGCGAGCTTCTGCTCATGGAGTTCGCCCGTCCGCTCGGCCACCAAAGCTTCCAGCTCCCGGTTGCGCGCCGCGATAGCGCGCACGCGCTGTTTGTAGATCGCCACCCCGAGTCCGATCACGGTCAGGGCAGCGATGAGGCGGAACCACCATGTCGCCCAGAACGGCGGCGCAATGATCACGTTTAGCGCGGACGCCTCGTCTTCGCTCCAGACGCCATCGCTGTTGGCCGCTTTGACGCGGAAGACATAGCGCCCCGGTGGCAGATTGGCGTAGGCGGCGCGGCGCTGCGTCCCCACCTCGCGCCAGTCATCGTCGTACCCATCGAGGCGCACGGCGTACTGGTTGCGTTCGGGCCGGGCAAAGTGCAGGCCGACGAACTCGAACAGGAGGTCGTTGCGGTTGTGGGAGAGATCGAGCCCATCGAGCCGCAGGAGGGGGAGCGCTCCCGGTAGCCCGGATGCTTCTTCGTTGCGCACCCGGTAGCTGGTGAGGGTGACTTGTGGCGCGAACGGGCTGTCGCGGAAGTCGTCCGGCGCAAAGACGTTGAACCCGTTGATGCCGCCGAAGGCCAGCTCGCCGCGCGGTGTCCGGTAGGCTGCCCCTGGATTGAACTGACGCGATTGCACGCCCCGATCCACATCGTAGACGCGCACCTCACTCGAAGCGGGTTCAAAGCAGACGAGCCCCCGGTTGGTGGCGAGCCAGAGGGCCCCGGTGTCATCGGGGACGAGGCCGTAGATGGTGTTGCCGGGCAAGCGGCTGGTGCGCCGGGTGAAGCGCTGTACGCGACCCGTTCGCACATCGAGGCGGTTCAGGCCGCCGGCCAACGTGGCCACCCACAGGATGTCAGGCTCGCCGGGACGAGCGGCGAGCGCCGTGACGTGGCGGTGGCTCAGCGCACCGGGATCCGCCGGATCGTCCTGGTAGCGCGTCGCCTGCCTCGTCGCCGTGTCGAAGCGGTTGAGCCCGCCGTCCGTGCCGACCCACAGAATTTCAGGCTCGTCGGGGCGCGCGAAGAGCACCATGACATCGTCGTCGCTGAGCGAGCGGTTGTCGGCCGGGTTGTGGCGAAAGGCTTCGATCTCACCTGTGCGCGGATCGAGCCGGTTGAGCCCGGCATCGGTCCCCACCCACACGGTGCCCGCCGAATCGACTTGGAGCGCGTGTACCGTGTTGCTGGTGAGGCTCGTGCGGTCGCCGGGATCATGGCGGTAGCGCCGGACGCGCCGCGAGACCGGATCGACGCGGTTGAGTCCGGCACGCGTCCCGACCCAGAGCATGCCGTCGGCTCCGCGCGCGAGCGCTGTGACGTGATCGTCGGTGAGCGAATTGCTGTTGTTCGGATCGTGGCGCAGGTGCTCGAATTCCTCGCGGAAGCGGTCGAAGCGCTCCAGCCCCTGATCGGTCCCGACCCACATCGTCAGCTTGTCCTCGTCGAGGAAGGCCGTGACGACCGGGGAGACGAGGCTCTGCGGATCGCCCGGGTCCGGTACGAAGTGCGGGATGGGGCGGCTGGCCTGGTCGAACTTGCTCAGCCCTCCGCCCGCCGTCCCGATCCAGAGCACGCGCGCGTGATCCTCCAAGATGGCTCGCACCCGGCCTGGCCCCAGGCTTTCCGGCCGCGAAGGATCGTGCGCGATACGCTCGAACGTCTTATAGTCGTATTGGTGGAGCGTGGCGCTACGCTCGCCGGGCACGCTCGTCCCGATGAGCAGCATACCGTCGTAGGTGCGCCCGAGGGCCGAGACGTAGTCGGAGGCGAGCGCGGTACCGTCGGTTCCCGCGCGGTGGTGCTCGATGCGCCCGTTGGCCGGATCGAGGCAGTCGAGGCCGCCGCCCCACGTCGCAATCCAGAGCAAGCCATCGCCGTCCACGTGGAGCGCCCGCACGTCATCCGCCGCGAGGGTATTCGAATCGTCGGGGTCGTGCAGGAGCGGCGTGAAGGTGTCGTTCGCGGCGTTGTACCGCAGCACCCCGCGCCCCGTCGCGATCCAGAGGGTGCCGTCGGGCGTCTCGGCGAAATCCCAGACCGGCGTCGGCTCGTTGATGGACGGCCCCACGCCGCCGAGCAGACGCTCGATCTCGCCCGTCTCGGGGTCCAATCGACTCAGTCCGCCAATGCCGGTATCGTTGCGCTGGCCATGGCCGATCCAGATGCGCCCGCGGCTGTCTTCGTGGAGCGCCGCCACGCGCGGAGCGGCGAGCGAGGTCGCGTCCGTGGGATCGGAGTGGAACACGCGGAAGGTGGCCGTAGCCGGGTCGAAGCGGTTGAGACCATCCGCCGTCCCCACCCAGAGCAGGCCGTCGCGGCCTTCGAGCAGCGCGCCGATGCGGTTGTCCGAGATCGAGGTCGAGTCCGCCGGGTCGTAGGTAAAGACGGTGAAGGTGTAGCCGTCGTAGCGGTTGAGCCCGTCCTCCGTCCCAATCCAGAGGAAGCCATGCTGGTCCTGCAAGAGCGACGAGACCGCGTTCTGCGAGAGACCGTCGTCGACCGTCAGGTGCACAAACCGCGGCTGCGCGCGGCCGCCCGCCGCGACGGCAGCGAGCACGCCCACAACGAGCCAGCGAAGCACAAGGCGGCACATAGATGCTAACAAACGACCGGACGGGGAATCAGCCCACGTGGTGCTCTTTCCACCGGATTCTCTGGAGAGCGCCGACAGCGGACGGCCGACGGTCGGCCGTCTCCAGCCTCTGAAGCCAGTACCGCACGACGTGAGTCAATCAGGCGAATCTGGCCAAGTATACGGCGCTGCTCCGAGATACGGGCCATTCTACCGGGCGCAGCCCGGCTCAGTAGATCCGCACGTAGTAGCTCGCTTCGCCGAGTCGCGCAACGGCCTCGGCCTGTGCCCGAACCGCCGCGTCCTCGGAAGCCAGATCGGCCGCGAGGGCGCTCAGGTCTGCATCCGTGCGGATGCGCGCATAGGCCTCCGGCAAGGCGTCCGGCTCCACGAGCAGTTCGACGGGGCGGCGGCTGGCCTGCTGCACGCGCACCTTGCCGAGCCGCGTCAGGTGCTCGACCTGATCCCGCTCGCGCATGGATGTGCAGAGGCGATCTTTGAGCCGCTTGGCGGAGTTCGCGAGCGCTCGCTCGGCCTCCTGCAACCGCTGCCGCTCCGTCTTGACCGCGTCAGCTGTCGTTTCGAAGCGCCGGATCAGCACCAAGTAGGCCTCGATCTTGTCGTCGCGACTATCGAGCAAGGCTGTGTGGCGCGCGTCGGTTTCCTCGTCTACCTCGCCCTCAGCATCGAGCAGTTCGTGTTCGATCTGGCGCAGTTCGTCGTCGAGGGCATAGAGGGAAAGCGGTGGGATCATTTCGGGGGTGGGCGTATGGGAGTGTATGGATGATCGCAGCGCTGGAACCTACACCCACTCACCCCTACCTCCCCGTCTATGCCGATAGGCAGACTGCACGTCCTCACGGATTTTCACTTCCAGCAACGCTTCTCGCACGCCGACCTGGCACGGCTCGCCCTCGCTGGCGGGGCCGACACGATCCAGTTTCGCCAGAAGATCGGCTCGGTACGCGACCTGCTCGCGGGACTGCGTCCGACGGTGACCGCCTGCAGAGAAGCCGAGGTGCCCCTCCTCGTGGACGACCATCTCACCCTGGCTCTCGCGGTGGAAGCCGACGGGGTACACCTGGGCCAGAGCGACCTCCCCATCGCCGAGGCCCGTGCCGTGCTCGACCGCTGCCCGGGCCACACGCGCCTCCTCGGGGCGACGGCTACAACCGTCGCCCAGGCGCGCGAGGCCGAAGCCGCCGGAGCGGATTACATCGGCTTCGGCCCTGTATTCGCCACCCAGTCGAAGGCCAACCCCGCCCCGGTGAAGGGGCTGGCGGGGCTCGAGGCCGTGTGCGACGCGGTACAGATTCCGGTCATCGCCATCGCCGGAATTACGCCCGAGCGCGTACGTCTGGTGCTGGGCGCTGGAGCGCACGGCGTCGCGGTCATGACGGCGATCTCCACGGCCGAGGACCCGCGCACCGCAACGGCTGCGTTCCGCGACGCTATCGCACAATGGAGATGAGCTACTTCAGGTGCTCCGCGAAGAAGGCGGTTGTCCGGGCCCAGGCGTCCTCGGCCGCCTCGGCGTTGTAGCGCTCGCCCGAGGGATTGGCGAAGGCGTGGTTGGCACCCTCGTAAATCTGGACCGTAGCGTCCTTGCCGAGATCCTGCAACGTGGACTCGAAGTCCTGCACCTGATGGATGGGAATGCCCTGGTCGTCCGCTCCGAACAGGCCGAGGAGCGGTACGTTCAGCGTTGCGAGTCGGTCGCGGTCGGTAACGACCTGACCGTAGTAAATCACGGCTGCATCCAGGTCATCGGGCAGCGCGAGCGCCGTGCGCAGCGACCAGCCGCCGCCGAAGCACCAGCCAACGGACCCTACGCGCGGCGCCTGCTGCTCGGTCGTGAGGTAAGCGTAAGCCTGACGGACGTTCTCGGTCAGCGCGGCCTCCTCTTCCATCGCGGCCTGCATGTAGCTCATGGCCTCATCCGGGGTGGTAGCGACCTGGCCACTGTACAGATCGACGGCAAGCGCGGTGTAGCCCTGCGCGGCGAACTGCCTGGCCATCGCACGGATGTTGTCATTCAGCCCCCACCACTCCTGAATCACGATGATCGCAGGCAGTGGGCCGTCGGCGTCGGTGGGGCGGGCGAGGTAACCCGTCACGGCCTCGCCGTTAACCGTGGCGTACACGACGTCTTCGGTCCTCACATCGAGGCTATCGGCACCGTGGGTGGTTGCGGTGGCGGTGGGTGTCTCGTCGGCGTGCTCGGTTGCCATGCGGTCGGCATAGTCGCCGTCGGCATCGGACGGGCTGCAGGCCACGAGCAAGAGGGGGAGGATCAAGAGGGCGAGCAGCGGGCGCATGGCGGAAGGGAGAGGGAGAGCGAGACGGTCGGCACCCCCTGGAACCGCGTAGCTTGCGGACGAGGTTTCCATCCGGCCCGTGAGCGATTCCATTCCCGTCATTCCGTACCGCGCAGAGCTGCTGCGCAAGGCGATCCACCTCGGCGCGCTCGTTCTCCCCATCGGGATTCTCGTCCTCGGGCGGACCACAGCGTTATGGCTGCTCGTTCCCCTGGCCGTCTTCGCCCTCAGCCTGGACGTGGCGCGGCAGCGCCTCCCCTCGGCGCACCGTGTCATCGCGCGCCTGTTTGCCCCCATCATGCGGCCCGAGGAACAGCCTCCGCTAGGTGGTCCACTCATCCTCAACGGCGCCGTGTGGATGTGCCTGTCGGCCGCACTCTGCGCCGCGCTCTTCCGCGAGCCCATCGCAGCGGCAGCCCTCGCCATGCTGATGGTGGGCGATGGCGCCGCGGCGGTGATCGGACGGCGCTACGGGCGGCACCGTTATCCGTTCTCCTCGAAGTCGCTGGAGGGTTCTCTAGCCTTCTTCCTCACCGCGGCGTTGATCGCGCTGCCCCTGGTTCTGCTACCGCTCCCCCACCCTCCGTTGACGCCCCTTCAACTCAGCGTCGGGGCCCTCGTGGCGACCATCGTGGAAGCCCTGCCGCTGCCCGTAAACGACAACCTGCGCGCACCGCTGTTCGCGGGCCTCGTTATGACGCTGCTATGAGACGCCTGCGCTTTACCTTGGGGCTATGCTCGAAGGCCTGACTCGTCGCGCCGAATCGGTGGCCCGCCGCGTAGTGGAGTTGGAGCCGTTTCCGCAGCCTCCGCTCTGCCCGACGCGCTACCCGGTTGTGCTGATGCACGGCTTTGGCGCCCTGGCAAACCTGATGCAAGGCGGCGTACTGCACGCGGAGGCAATGCACCTGCGGGCGCACGGCATCCATGCCTATGCCCCACACGTCAATCCCTACGATACCATCGCGGTCCGCGCGGCGTCCTGGAAGAAACGCCTGACGCACATCCTCGCCGAGACGGGAGCCTCGAAGGCCAACCTGATCGGCTTCTCGTCGGCCGGGCTTGACGCCCGCTACCTCGCGGGCTCGCTCGGCTTCGCCGAGTCCATCGCGTCGATCATCACCGTCTCGGCCCCGCACCGGGGCAGCGCCCTCGTACGCTACCTGCTGGACCAACCCGAGCGCCTCCGCGAGGGGGCCCTGGCGCTGATGGAGTTCATCGGCCGAGCGGCGTACGAGACCGCCCCGCCCCATGCGCGGGAAGCATTGGAAGAATTGACGCCTGACTACCTAGAGGCGACGTTCAACCCCGTGCATCCGATGCCCGAGGGAATCTACTGCGCCTCCTACGCCGGACAGGCTGGCAAAGGAACCGACGAGAGCATCTATCCGCCCCTCGCGGTGCCCAACCGGATCCTCCATCGGCTGAGCGGGCTCAACGACGGCCTCGTGGCGGTGGAGAGTGCGCGGTGGGGCATCGAATTGGGAATCGTCGAGGCTGACCATGCTCGGCAGATCGGCCTCGGCTTCACCGGGTCGTCGTTCGACTCGAAGGCGTTCTACCTCAGCATCGCCGAGCACCTGCGAACGCAAGGCCTCTAGGATTTGTCGCTGGCCTGTTTGGCCGTGCCCTTCGGGCTCTTGCCCACACGCGACGCCCGGAGAAAGGGCTGCTGAAACAACCAGTCGTTGACGAAGGCATAGCCCATCAGCACGAGTGCCAGCACAAGCGCGAAAGGCGTTCGCCAGAGCACGCGCCAGCCCAGTCCAAACCATTTGCCCGCGGTGGCGAGGTAGCGGTTCCACGGGGGCGGCCAGCGCTCGATCTGACGCTGCAGCAGCGGCTTCCATAGGCCTTGCAGGATCCAGAGCACGGCGATCAGCACGAGGCTCACCCCCGCCATCCAGCCGAGCGACCAGCCTGCCCACCAGGCGCTGATCGTAGCCAGCGTGCGCCCCAGCCCGGCCACCGCACGGCCCACCCAGGCGAGGGTTTCGTCGAAATGTACCCCGACCCAGACGAGCCCGAGCAGAGCCAACGCGACGAACACGCCGGTGAGCAGCAGGGGAACTATTGCTTTCAGCTTGACGGCCCGGAAGAACCGCGCCGAGCCGAATCGAAGCACGCGATCCCAGCGCTCCCCGTCTTCTTGTCCCGGGGGAGGTTTCGGAAGAGCGGGCGGATCGAAGCCCCACCACGCCCCCTCGGGCGTCTCGTCTCCCTGGCGCAGGTTGTAGTCCGTGAGAAACTCGCGGAGGTAGTGGTCTGCCGTGACGTAGCCCTGGTTGATGAGCGCGTTGCGCTCAATCTCTCCGAAGGCGTCCAGATCCGTGCGCAGGCGGGCGATGCGGGCGCGGTCTACCGACCAGCCCGAGGGCCCATCGGCACGGAGCGGGAGCGACTCGATGTGGAAGAACGCCAGGTTCCGGAGCATCCGCGTCGAGAAGTGGGACTTCAGCGTCTGCAACAGTCCCCGCGCCTCGACTGCCCGGTGTGCACGGCGCCGCTCCCGGAGCATATGCCGCTGGTGATCGCCAAGGACCTTCATGAGAATTATCGTGAGGCGCCCGAACAAGAGCAGCCGAGAGGGCCGTGCCACGAGTTGCTGCTCGAACACGCCGCTCGTGTCGCTGGCGATGATGTGCGTACAGCGTTCGTCAAGCAGCGCGCTCACCCCGACGTTATCGAAAACGCCTCCATCCGTCAGGCCAAGCCGCGCCACGTGGGCATTGTCGTACAGGCCTTCGAGCATGATGGGCGAGAAGATGGGCGGGAAGCAAGCCGAGGCGCCTACCGCCGTCCCCAGCGTGAGGCGGCCGAGTTCCCGCTCGACCTCAGGCGCGATGCCACGCGCGCTGCGGAGGAGATAGAGCCGAAGGATGAAGTCGACCAGATGGTCGATCGCGGCCGGTGCGGTCGCGAGGTACGCCTCCAGCGAGGTATACATGCGCGAGCTTATTTCGTGGAGCGCCGACAGGAACAGTTCGACGTGTTCTTCGGGAGAGAGGCCCCCGCCCACGGCGGGCTGTTGTTTGGGTCCTTCGCGGAGGTACCACGCGGGTAGCTTCGCCCGCCGGAGCAGGCCGAGATCGGCCCGGGCGAGCGCAGCGACGCCTTCACATCTCAGAATGGCATCCCACGGCCCGCCGTCCTCATTCGGCCCGAGCGTGCGGGGCTCTTCCAGCCAGCGAACCAACGGCATCCATTGCGCTCGTTCAGGGGCGTGCTCCGCGTCCGCACGGCCTCTGCCGAACCGACGGGCCAGCCCCGCAAAGGGAAGTCCTGTTTCCACCAGCGGTACCTCGAAACCCTCCTTGGCCCGCGCCAGCTTTCGCGCCTCGCTGTTGCGCGCGTAGCCGAGGTACCAGTCGCCTACTTCATTGCTGGCGAAGAGGAAGCGGCCACCGGAATTGACCGTCGTCGCGTTGATGACGTGGTGCGTCACCGCGCAACCAGCGGGGTCGCCCGCCTCGCGTGCGTTGTAGGCTTCGAGCCCGCCAGGCAGCCGCTCGCCCGACCAGACTGCCCGAATCTCTCGCAACGGGATACGCCCATCCGAAGGGCGTTCCCCGGTCCTTCCCCACAGCGCGATGCCCTCGGAGATTGGACCTGCCATTGTCGTCTTGGAGACCCTCTCGTGCTCCAAGTCCCAGAGTTCCTCGACGATGTCCTTGAAGAGAAACTGCTCGTAGAGCCGGGCCATGTGCTGACTCAGGCTGTACGGCGAGACCAGCATGCGGAACGTATGCCATGGCTTCTTGAACGCGGCATTGCGTGGATTGCGCTCGATGCCACGGACGAGCCGTTCTTCCACCTCGCTGGCAATAGCGCGATAGTCTTCGCGACCGAGGCGCCGCTCTTTTCCAGCCGCGAGACGCTTAAGCATCTCGCGCTTGAGAAGCAGCGTGTAGAGCGCCCCGACGATGGAGCCCCCTGAGACCGTAGACAGGACCTCCACCCGACGGAGTAAATCGAGCTCAGCCATGCGGTGAAGCACGCCTACGTGAAAGAGCGAGGCCCGGAAGCCACCACCGGCCAGCGCCAAGCCCAGCTTCCGCCGAGGCGCCTTATCGGAGCGGCTCGAGTCTACAGATGATGGTACTCCGTCGGTCGTGTCGGTCGAATCAGATGCCATGAGACCAGATGCGAAGGGCGAGACTAGAAACAACACCGTCCTATGAGTAGACACCCAATCCAGGCCCGATCTACCCAAACCGCTACAGTTCCGAGGATCGGAATGGGACCAGAACATGATCCGATTCGTAGGTATCGGCGTTTAGTCTCCTCTTCGATGGTCCCACTCGCCCCCGGTACGCTCTTGGTCGCCGAACCTCCGATGGCCGACCCGCATTTTCGCCGGGCGGTCGTGTTGTTGTGCGAGCACACGACTGAGGGCTCCTTTGGGCTCGTGCTCAACCGGCCATGCGAGTTTCGCCTTACGGAGGTAGCCACTGTCGAACTGCCTTTTGATACCGTGCTCGGCTTCGGCGGGCCGGTCCAACTCGACACGCTACACTTCCTGCATCCCTTCGGCGACTTAATTGACGGTGCCCTCCCCGTCGTGGACGACGTCTGGTGGGGTGGTGCCTTCGAGTCGCTGCTGGAGGGCATCGGCGGCGGCTGGATTGATGCCGCCCGCATGCGCTTCTTCCTCGGCTACTCGGGCTGGGGCGAGGGCCAACTAGACGAGGAAATCGACGAGGGCAGTTGGATTGTGCTCCCGGCTACTCAGCGCCTCGTGTACGCCGCGAGCGATGATACGCTGTGGCGCACTGTGCTCCGCGAACTAGGGGGCGACTATGCGCTTCTTTCGACGTTTCCGGACGATCCGCGCATGAACTAGCGCAGTCAAACTACAGCCGAGAAGCAATCAATCCAAGCTGCTCCGCTGCATAATCCACATCGTGCTCCGATGTGCTCCGCCCTAGAGAGAAGCGCACCGTAGCTGCAGCCGTATCGCGCGACGCGCCCATAGCCAGGAGCACATGGCTGGGCTCGATGGCTCCGCTCGTACAGGCGCTCCCGCTGCTCACGTAGACGCCCGCTACATCGAGGCCGAGCAGCAGCATCTCTCCATCGAGCGGCTGCCCCGCTTTCGGCAGAAACGACACGTTCAGGATGTGCGGAGCGACAGGCTGGGGATCGGGATGGAAGCCATCGAGCGGCGTGTTGAACCACACTGTCTCGCCCAGCATGGTGCGAATCTGCGTCGCCAGACGGTGCTGGAGCCCGGCCAGGCGCTGGGACCCTGCGACCCGCTCAGCCTCCGCCTGCACTAGCGCCTCGGCAAAACCGACGATGGCTGCGACATTCTCCGTCCCCCCCCGCCGCCGCCGCTCTTGCGCGCCGCCCGTGATGAGCGACTGGAGGGGCGTTCCGGCCCGCACGAACAATGCGCCCACCCCTTTCGGCCCGTAGCACTTGTGTCCTGAGAGCGTCAGGAGATCCACACCGAGCACATCCACATCGAGCGGGAGCATGCCGGGCGCCTGCACGGCATCCGTATGAATCCGTGCTCCGGCTGCATGAGTTACCTCAGCGAGGGTCGGTAGATCGCTGATCGTACCCACTTCGTTGTTGACGAGCATGATCGATACGAGGCCAGTATGCTCGTCGAGCACGGCGCGGACCGGATCCAGCGACACTGTTCCGTGGGCCTCGGGCTTCAGCATCGTCACCGGATGACCGTCGGCCGCAAGGGTCTCAGCCGTGCGCAGCACGGCTTCATGCTCAGCTTTCGAGGTAACGAGCCCCGGACGCCCGGTTTCGCGCAAGGCGGCCCCAGTGAGCACACCACGCAGCGCCGCATTGTCGCCTTCCGTCCCGCCACTGGTAAAGACGACCTCAGCCGAACTACAGCCCAGTACCCCCGCCACCTGCTCTCGGGCCCCTTCGATGGCGACGCGCGCACGACGTCCCAGCGCGTGGACAGACGAGGCGTTGCCGAATTGCTCGGTCAGGTACGGCTGCATCGCGGCCAGCACCGAGGGGTCGAGTGGCGTCGTGGCGGCGTGGTCGAGGTAAATGGACGGCACAACGGGAAAGCGAAGCATTCAGGAAGGGCGGAACGTCGGAGCGCGACTGGGGATTCCTGTTCTCTCGTCGGACTCGGGTTTACCTTCTGGCCCCCCTCTCACTCCGCCTCTCCTCTTCCATGGACAAACTCGTTATCCGCGGCGGCAACCCGCTCTCCGGTCGGCTCCACGTCGGCGGCTCCAAGAACACGGCGCTGCCGCTCATGGCCGCCGCGCTCCTCGGCGATGGCGTCACGACGCTGCACAACACGCCGGTCTTGCAAGACGTGTTCACGTTCGCCAACGTGCTCCGCGTCACCGGCGCCCGCGTGGACTTTGCACCCGACACCGATGCCAACACGCCGGACTCGATGATCATCGACGCGACGCGCATCGACCATACGGAGGCGCCGTACGACCTTGTCAAGAAGATGCGGGCCTCGTTCTACATGCTCGGGGCGCTCCTCGGGCGCTGCGGGGAAGCGCGCGTCTCGCTGCCCGGCGGCTGTGCGTGGGGGCCGCGCCCGGTGGACCTCCACCTGAAAGGCATGGAAGCGCTCGGCACGAAGATCACGATGGACCAGGGCTACGTCGTCGCCAAGGCCCCGGCGGGGGGCCTGACCGGCGCCCACATTCACTTCGAGCCCTCGTCGGTCGGCGCCACGATCAACGTAATGCTCGCCGCCGTGACCGCCAACGGCACGACGGTGCTCGACAACGCCGCCGCTGAACCGGACGTGGTTGTCTTCGGCAACATGCTTCAGGCGATGGGCGCACAGATCGAAGGCCTCGGCACTAAGACGGTTACTATTAAGGGCGTCGATAAGCTGAATGCCGTTGAGTTCACCAACTGCCCGGATCGGATCGAGCTCGGCACGTATATGATCGCCGCCGCGCTCGCCACGCCGCCCGGCGAGACGCTCACCATCACGGGCGCGAACGCCGACCACCTCGGCGAGGCCTTCCTGAGCGCGTTCGAGGACACGGGCGTGCCCTTCGACCTCAACGGCGACACGGTGACCGTCACCGGCACGGACGTCATCCACCCCGTGTCGATCCGCACGGCGCCCTATCCCGGCTTCCCGACCGACCTCCAGGCGCAGTGGACCGTCATGATGACGCAGGCACATGGCACCGCCTACGTCACCGACACCGTCTACACCGACCGCTTCAAGCACATCCCCGAGCTCAACCGCATGGGCGCAGGCTGCCACGTCGACGACCACACCGTCATCATCGAGGGCCTCAACGGCCAGGCCCTCCAGGGCACCAACGTGATGAGCACCGACCTGCGGGCGAGTGTCTCGCTCGTGCTGGCCGGGCTGATCGCCGAGGGCGAGACGCATGTCCACCGCGTGTACCACCTCGACCGTGGCTACGAGAATCTCGAAGGCAAGCTCTCGGGCGCGGGCATCGCCATCCACCGCGAGGAGTATCAGGAATAGGTGAGCTTTGAAGACAGAGCGAGAATAGCGTATGCGCTAAACTGCCAGTGACTCCACCGAGGATCTTGCGGGCGATGGCGCGCGGAGTACTGCGATGGCGCGCCTAATCTATAAAATCGCCCCCGTGACCGACACGCCCGCCATCGTCGTCCGCCGCCTGACCAAATCCTACGGGCCGGTCGAAGCCCTGCGCGGGCTCGACCTGGACGTGCAGCGCGGCGACATCTTCGGTTTTTTGGGTCCCAACGGCGCCGGCAAGACAACCACCATCCGATGCCTCCTCGATCTGATCCGGCCCGACGGCGGCACTGCGCGCGTGCTTGGTCTAGACCCGCAGGCCGACCCCGTCGCCGTCCGCGCGCGCGTCGGCTATTTGCCCGGCGAGCTCCACTTGGAGGACAACCTAACCGGGCGCAAAATCCTACGCTACTTCAGCGCCCTGAGGAAGAGGAAGGTGGAGTGGGGCATCGTCCACTCACTAGCAGAACGCCTCCATCTCGACCTCGATCGGCCCGTCAAGAACCTCTCGAAGGGCAACAAGCAGAAGATCGGCCTCGTCCAGGCGCTGATGCACCGCCCGGGACTACTCCTGCTCGATGAGCCCACAAGCGGCCTCGATCCCCTCGTGCAGCAGGAAGTGCTGGCGTTGATCCGCGAAGCGAAGGCCGACGGCACCACGGTCTTTTTCTGCTCGCACATCATGAGCGAAGTGGAGGCCGTGGCTGAACGCGTTGGCATCATCCGGCAGGGACGGCTCGTTGAAGTAGCAGATACTGCAGCGCTCATTGACCGCGCCCTACACCACGTGAAGGTGCGGTTCCAGGCCCCCGCCGATGGCAACGCGCTGGACGGTGTGCCCGGTGTTACGGTGCTCGCACACGACGACGCCCAGAACTTCACGCTGCAAGTGGAAGGCGAGATGGACGGGCTTATCAAAGCCCTGGCTGCCTTTCCGGTTATCTCCCTCGAAACGACCCGACCCACCCTCGAAGACGTGTTCCTCGCCTACTACCAAGCCGACGACGTTGCCGCGGAGGATACATAGGATGGGACCCGTATTCCTCCATACGCTCTTTCGATCTCGCGGCAGCATTATTGTCTGGAGCCTTTCGCTTGGTGCCCTTGGCTTAATGGTCGTGCCGTTTTACGACGTGTACGTCGCTCAAGAGGAGCAGATGCTCCAGTTCATCGAAAGCTATCCGCCTGAATTCCTGGCGTTCTTTGGTGGCATGGCCGCTATCAACACACCCGCAGGCTTTCTCAACAGCCAGCTGACGACGCTACCCGTGGTCTTCGGCATTTTTGCCGTCCTAGCCGGCAGCGCCCTGCTCGCCCGCGACGAAGAAAGCGGCCGTCTGGATCTGATCCTTGCCCATCCAGTCAGCCGCCTCGCGCTCTTCGGCGGTCGGCTCGCAGCGTTCGTCGCGGCCAACATTGCCATTCTGACCGTTTGCTGGCTGGGCTTTTGCATTCCGCTTAGTGGGTCGTCCATGGATGTAAGCTGGGGGCAGATGGCGCTGCCGTTTGTGTCAACGTTCGCGGTAGTACTGGTCTTCGGTACAATCGCGCTCTTGTTGAGCATGGTGTTGTCCTCACGGCGGCGGGCTGCAGCGGCGGCAGGTGCCGTGATGGTTGCCGGATTCTTTTTGTCGGGCATGGCTAATCTGAATGCAGATCTGAAGCCAATCGCGCGAGCGCTGCCCTACGAATACTTTCAAGGCGGCTACGCGATCTCGGGTCTGAACCTCGTCTGGTTCGGCGGGCTAATGGCCGTCAGCGCCCTCTTTGCGGCGCTCGCAGGATGGCGGTTCCAGCGGCGCGACATTCGGGTCGGTGGCGAAGGAAACCTCGGCCTGGCGCGTCCCGCCTTCCTGTCCCGCCTGCGCCGAGCGTCGTTGTGAAGGTGTAATCGCGGAGGGGCTCCGACGATGAAGGATGACCCGACCATCATGCGCGTCCGCGAAACGCGCCACGCGATTTCGGCGGAGTGCGAGCGCGACCCACGCAAGCGGGTAGCCTAGTACCGTAAACGCGAGCAAGACCGGCAGCGGAAAGAGGCGAGGTCCAAGAAGGAGGCCTGATCCGCTCAGCACCGGGTACTGATGTCGAGGCTGTAGCGAAACCCTGCACTGGGCCGGGCGGTACGGTGCGCCATGCCCGACTCCGCCACGCCTGCTCCAATACCCGAAGCTCCGAAGCCGCCGCTGCTGAAAACGCTCCGGCGTATCCTTGCCTTCGCGCGGCCCTACCGCTCGCGCCTCGTCACGGCCATCGTGCTGACGCTCATCGGTACCAGCGTCGGGCTGATTGTGCCGCTGGGGCTAAAGGCGCTGCTGGACTCGGTCTTCCAGGCGGCTAACCCAGGCTTATTGGATCGCCTCGCACTGGGCCTGTTCGGGCTATTCGTCGTGCAGGCGCTGGTCAGCTTCGGGGGGTGGTACCTGCTGGAGTGGACCGGCGAGCGCGTGGTGACGGACCTGCGGCGGCGGCTCTACGAGCACCTGCACCGCCTCGGCCTTCGCTTCTTCGCCGAGACGCGGACGGGCGAGATCTCCAGCCGCCTCACCAATGATGTCGGCAAGATCCAGTCGGCGGTGACGAGCGACCTCTCGACGGCGCTCACGCTCATCCTCACGCTCATCGGATCGGTGGTGCTGATGGTGGCGCTCAACTGGCGGCTCTCGCTCGTCGTCTTCCTGACCGTGCCGCCGGTGGCGCTCGGCGGGCGCTACTTCGGGCAGGTCGTCCGCAAGCTCTCGCGCACGATCCAGGATCAGCTCGCCGACACAACGGCGGTGGCCGAAGAAGCCATTTCGTCGGTGCGCGTGGTGCAGGCGTTCGCACGCGAGCCGTACGAGATCCACCGCTACGGCGAGGCCGTCGAGGCGCTCTTCGGCACGGCCAAGAAGCGCGCGCTCATCGTGGCGGGCTTCTGGAGCAGCATGGGTCTGCTCATCTTCACCGCGCTCGTGATCATCTTCTGGTACGGCGGGCGCGAGGTGCTCGACGGCCGCCTCACCGCGGGCGACCTCGTCGCGTTCATCTTCTACGCGCTCAACATTGCGCGGAGCGTGGGCGGCGCGACGCGCCTCTACGCCAACTTCAACAGCGCCGCGGGCGCCTCCGAACGCCTCTTCGAACTGCTCGACACCGAGCCCGAGATCCAAAGTGCCCCTGACGCCGAGCCGCTGCCCGAGCCGGTGCGCGGTGCGGTCGCCTTCGAGGAGGTGTCGTTCGGCTACGAAGCAGACCAGCCGGTCCTGGACGGCGTGACGTTCGCCGTGGAGCCGGGGCAGACCGTCGCGCTCGTGGGGCCGAGCGGCGCAGGCAAGACGACCCTCCTCAACCTCATCCCCCGCTTCTACGACCCCGACGCCGGCACCGTCCGCATCGACGGGCACGACCTTGAGCGCCTGACGATTCCGAGTGTGCGCGAAGCAATCTCGGTTGTGGCGCAGGACATCGAATTGTTTGGGACCTCACTCGCCGAGAACATTCGCTACGGGCGCCTCGACGCCACCGACGAAGAAATAGAAGCCGCCTCACGGGCGGCGCACGCACACGAGTTCATCCGCCTGTTGCCCAATGGCTACACGACGCCGGTGGGCGAGCGCGGCGTCAAGCTCTCGGGCGGACAGCGACAGCGCGTCGCCATCGCGCGAGCGCTGCTCAAGGACCCGCCCATCCTCCTCCTCGACGAAGCCACCTCGGCGCTGGACGCGGAAAGCGAGGCGCTCGTGCAAGAGGCGCTCGCCCGTCTGATGGAGGGCCGCACCTCGTTCGTCATCGCCCACCGCCTCGCCACCGTCCGCGACGCCGACCGCATCCTCGTCCTCGATGAGGGACAGATCGTAGAAGACGGCACGCACGCCGAACTCGTCGCTCGCGATGGCCTCTACGCCCGCCTCGCCGCGCTCCAGTTCGACGAATCCCGCTTCGCTGAAACGCTGGCCTGACAACGACCGCCGACCACCGTTTCTCTCCATTCATGTCATCCTGAGCGAAGTGAGCGAAAGCGAACGAATGTCGAACGGATCTCTGCCGGGACGATGGTTGCGGAGTAGACGAAAACGTGTTGCCGTGTAGTACCCACGGAGCCAGCAGAGGTGGGCTTCGCCGATCCGTCGGATTCATTCGAGTTCGGCCCTTTGGGCCTTCGCTCAGGATGACTGAGTAAGCGTATTCTGACAACCCTCTCTTAACCCTGAGCCTTCAACCCCGAACCCATGAAACAGTACGACGCCCCACCCGCCATGCAGATCGACGCGGACAAGACGTACCGCGCCACGATCACTACCAACCGCGGCGACATCGTCCTCGACCTCGATCCCTCGGCCGCGCCCAACACCGTCAACAACTTCGTCGTCCTCGCGCGCGACGGCTTCTACGACGGCGTTACGTTCCACCGCGTGATCCCCAACTTCATGATCCAGGGCGGCGACCCGACGGGCACCGGCAGCGGCGGCCCCGGCTACCGCTTCGCCGACGAGTTCGAGGGCAACCCGCTCCGCCACGAGCGCGGCGTGATCTCGATGGCGAACGCCGGGCCGGGCACCAACGGCAGCCAGTTCTTCATCACCCACGGCCCGCAGCCGCACCTCGACAATCGTCACACCGTCTTCGGCCGCGTCGCCGAGGGCATGGACGTGGTGGACGCCGTCCAGCAAGGCGACGTGATGGAATCCGTCACCATCGCAGAGCAAGCGTAAGGCCCCTCGCCTTTACAAAACGAGGCCGATGTGCATCACACGCATCGGCCTCGTTGCCTTGGTAGGAGCGCGTGGCTCAGATAAACAGCCCGCGCAATAGCTCGATGATGAGCGGCAATCCGTAGAAGAGCGTCACGAGGTAAACGATGGCGTAGATGCGGTTCTTGTACGCCAGATCGCCGATGAACTCAGCCATCCGAATGGGGACCTCCCGCAAGGGCTTGAACGGGTAGATGATCAGGATGCCGAAGATGTTGAAGAGCAGGTGGACGAAGGCGATGGTGAGGCCTGCCTGAGCAGCGATGGCTACATCACCCGTCGTCCCACCGGCGAGGGCGAGAGCAGCCAGCAGGGCAGTTAGCGTCGTGCCGATGTTGGAGCCGAGCGTATAGGGGAAGATCTGCCGGACGGTCAGGATGCCCGCGCCGACGAGCGGCACGACCAGCGAGGTCGTCACGGACGACGACTGCACGAAGAACGTCAGCACCATGCCGAAGCCCATCGCCAGGAGCGGATTGCCGAAGATGTAGCGATCCAGCACACCTTCCGCCCGGCCAAGCACCAAGGCCTTGAGCAGTACCACGAGGTAACGCAAGGCGAGGAACAGCAACGCCAGCCCGACGATCAGCACGAGAATCCCGTTCTCGAACAGCAACTCGGTCAGCCACTCCGCCACCGGCTTGGTAATCTCCTTCAGCGGACTCAACAGTTCCGTGCCGCCGACACCCGCCATGCCGTTGGTCAGCGCCGTCGCGGGCTTCGAGAGCACGCCGAAGAGCAATTCCAGGGGCAACAGGATGATCACCGACATCCAGTTGAAGAAGTCGTGGACCGTGGCCCCGGCCATTGCGCGGCGGAACTCGTCGGGCCGCGTGATGTGGCCCATCGAGACGATGGTGTTGGTCACCGTCGTGCCGATGTTGGCGCCCATGATGACGGGGATCGCGACCGGCACGGTGAGCGTGCCCGAGGCCACGAGCGCCACCGTGAGGCTCGTCACCGTGGACGACGACTGCACGAGGCTCGTCGCCAGGATGCCTGTGAAGAGACCGATGAGCGGGTTGCTCGTCGTTTCGAGGAGGCCTTCGGCGAAGCCGCGCCCCATCAGCTTGAACGAGCCGCCCATCAGCTCCAGGCTGACGAAGAAGAGGTACAGCACGCCCAGGAGCGCGAGGATTTGCAGCAGCAGCGTGGCGGGCGACTTGGCCCGGGGCGCTGGCGGTGGAGTCAACATGAATCGTGCGGATGGAGATCGAAAAGAGCCGAGGACCGCGAACTACTCGTCGTCGCCCCAGGTGGGCGAGCGGCGGATCTGGTCGAACGGCATCGCCACCGACGAGATGATGTTGGACAGGTGCGAGGACGTCCGCCCGATCATGCGCCCCGATATGCCGAGCACGACAGCGAGGTTGGACGAGAGGTCGGTGGCCGACGCAAGCTGCTTGAGGTAGCCACTCACCTCCTTCTTGAGCGCGTCGTGCTCATCCATGACGGCCTTGGCGTCGGCCGTGTTGGCGGTGACAAACGCGCTCTTGGCTTTCGGATAGAGCGCCTGCACCCGGTCGCGGATGGTACGGAGGGCCTCGACGTGCGGCCCCATGCGCGGCGCATCGGCGAGGGCCGCGGCTTTGGCGATGCTCTTGGCGAGGTCGCCGCAGCGCTCGGCGTCCTGTACGATGGAGATCAGGAGCAGGCTCAGCGTCAGCTCGTCGCGCGGGTCTACGGCAATGTGCTCGATGACGGCCCGGCGGATCTTCTGCTCGTAGGCATTGATCTCCTCATCCATGGCGGAGAGGTCTACGGCGAGGGCCTCGTTGTCGAGCAAGTAGGTCGTGGCAGCGGCGAACATGGCACTGGCATCGTCGATCATCGCCCCGAGGTCTTCGAGGCTCTGCTCGACGAGCGGTGGACGCGAGTCGCTGAGGAAATTGAACAGTTTCATGGATCAGGGGGGGATGCGGGCGCGCGGCCCTTGGCGAACTGGGAGTTAGAAACGGACGTGGACGGTCATGCGGCCTTGGACCTCGGCCTCCACGTCCTGCACCTTGGAGAGTACGACGTTGGGCATGATCTCGACACGCGGATCGGGCCGGTAGACGAAAGCAGCGAGTGCGTACTGCTCATCGCCTCGGCCGCCGCGCGCACCGCCCTCTACGAAATCGACGCGGCCGACGAGGCTCGTCCGCGCGCTCGGATTGACAGCGGCGAAGACGCTCACGCCGATGCCGCCCTCTTCGTTGATGTCATCGTCGAAGGCGAAGGTGTTGTGGAGGTAGTAGGCCTCGACACCGCCCTGGACACGCTCGGTGATGGCCCCGACGAAGGCCGAGACTTTAGCCGTGCCCTCGCGCGGGTCGTCCTCGATGTCGACCGAGCGGTAGTCGGCGCCGACTGTGGCACGGAGGGGGCTGTCGGGGACGAACTGGAGCTGGCCGTAGACGACCTTCCCATCATCGGCCGCGTCAGGCTCGGGGCGAACGCTGTTGCCGTTCGCAACCATCGCCGCGAAGCGTACGGCACCATCAGCGGCGAGGGGTAGGTCAGCGCGGAGGCCGAAGTCGCGGGAACTGTTGGCGCCTGTCCGGTCCATGAGCGTCTTGGCGAGGCTGCGATAGCCCCACGTCCGCTCCGACACCTCGAACAGAGGTGGCGGCTGTACGCCGAGGCGCAACCGAGAGCCGGCACCGATTGGGCCGCGCCAGGTGAGGTAGGCGTCTTTGACGAACGGCGACGGGCGGTTCTGCTCGGTTGTGGCCCGGCCCTGTGCTTCGAGCCGCACGCGACCATCGAACTGCTCCGAGAGCGTGAAGTCCGTCGTGAGGTAGATGCGGCGGTAGTCGAAGGTGTGGAAACCTTCCTCGTCCGGGTCAGGGGAGTTGAGGAAATAGGTGTAGTCGAGGTAGGCGAGACCACCGACCTCGATGGTGGGTTGGGCGGCCGCCGTGGTGCTCAGGGCCTGGAGCACGGCTGCCACGAGCACGGTACCCCATCGGATACATCCGATGGACCGCGCCACAAAGGAGTGGGGCATGAAGAGTAGGGTGTGGGAGAGAAACGAGACGCCAACTCGGCTGGACCGGCCGGAGGACCGTTGCGCGTCGAAGCGGGAATCTCCCGCCCCTGTGTTACCTCAGTGTTACCAAGCCATGACGCAGCGATGAATCACTCTTTCCCTACACAGGAATCCGCCTCTGCTCGGTAACGCACCTCGCTAAAACACGGCAGACAGTTGCATCCGCACCGTGTGGATGACGGGGGCATTGGCGGGCGCCCGGCCGTCGTAGAGCAACGAGGCCCGCAGCACGCTGTTGATGGTGTATTGCGCGTTGACACCCCACAGGTACGATGTGCCCGGCCCGCGCCCCTCGGTCAATTCGAACGTTGTCAGGCCGGCCGTGCTGCCGCCATCGAGCGTAACGTCGGCGCGTTCGGCGCGCGCGTTGAGCGACAGGCGCCGGGCCACGAGGACGCGCGCTTCGAGCGGGATGCGCAGCAGCCGTGCTCCCGTCGGCTGTCCCGCCCCGGCGAGCGCGTTCGACTTGTCGCTCAGCGCCAGTCCCACCGTGATCCCGAGCGCCGACCCAAACGACACCGTCGCTTGCGGCTCCACACCGAAGCTGGTGATGTCGAAGGTGCGCGTGGCGAAGTTGTCGCTCACGGCGCGGTTGCGGCGCGCTTCGCCTACGAGACGGCCACTGACGCGGCTGGTGAGTGCCGCGTCGCCATCGAGGCGAGCGGTCTGGACGAGGCGCGTTTCGAGCCCGGCAGCCAAACGGCTCGTGCTGGTGAGATGACTGAGCGCCAACCGCACGCCGTAGCGCGGCTCGTTCGGGAAGAGGGTCACGTCCTGCCCGAGGCGAAAACGCCCGCTGATGGTCGCGGGACCCAGTGTGTCGCCGCTGGCCGTGATACGCGGTTCGCGCTGCTGCAGGAACGACGGGTTCAGGAGGTAGATCTGCCGGAGGTCGCGCTCGGTGCTGCGCTCGCGCACGTCGAGGGTCGTCTGCGCCGTGATCTGGCGGAGGACGCGCGCGAGCGGTCGGTCGTCGTCGCGGAGGAGGCGGGAAGGATTCAGGCGAAGCCGCACTTGTGCCTGCACGCCGATGGTGGGGAACAGCTCGTCGGAGGGGACGAAGGTGCGCGCGTAGGTGCCTTCGAGCGGCGTGGTCTCGGGGAAGAACTCGTCCACCTGCGCCACACCGTCGGGCTCGCCTGCACGCGGTTCGCCCTCGCCGTCGCGCCACACGAACTCGCCGAACTCGGGGCCGACGAGCAGGTACGTCTCCTGCAAGAGCGGCGTCCGCTCGGTCAGCGCCTCGTAGACGGTGTTGACCTCGATGGCGCGGCGCAGCGGCGCCGCGCGGTTGGTCCAGCGGATGACGAGGCTCTCGCTGTCCTGCCGCCCCTGCGCCTGAAAGGGCTCCGTCACCTGCTTGAAGCGGTACGCCACGCGGGCATCGGAGGTGAACGCCGCACTCGGCCGCACCCCGATGGTCGTCTCGATAGTCGTCGCGTTGGCGGATTCGGCGAGTTGCCCGCCCAGCGGTTCTTCTTCCCGCCGCTGTTCGAGGGTTGCGGTCGCGTTCCACGTCGGCGCCGTCCACGCCACGCCGGGCCGCACGGCGACGAAGGCGAACGAACCCGGTGCCAGACTGTCGGCCGCGACGACGGTTTGCTGGCGCCGTTCCTGGTCGAAGCCGAGCAGCGGCATCAATCGGCGCCCGAAGAGCGGCTGGCGGAGTTCGCCGCGCTGCCGGAGGAACGTCCCTTCCTCCCCTACGAAGCCATCGTCGCTGGCGGTGTAGTCGAGGCGGTAGTCGAGGATCGGGAGCCGCCCGGCGGCGCGCTGTGGCTCGTCGAGGTGTAGGCCGAAGCCCACGCGCGTGGCGTCGAAGAGGCCATCGCCGAGGTCGAGCCGCCCGGCCTCCAGCCGCGCCTGCGACTGCTCGCTCAGCGCCCATTCCAGCGCGCCCTCGGTCGTGGCCTCGCGCAACGAGTCCAGCGTCAATCCCAATCCCGACCCGGCACCGGGCGCGTCAAAGCCCGATCCGGCCCGCGCGAGGTTCCAGATCCGGTTGAACTCGATAGGCCGCGTCCGGTCGAAGCCAACGAACCGGTCGCCCTGCACGCGGTGGCGCACCTCGCCCATGAGCGTGCCGCCCAGCAGCGCCGTCGGGGTGAGGCGGACGCCTGCGAGGTAGGCTACGCCCTGGTCGTCGTCCGCGCCCAACGCGGAAAGCGTGTTCGTGTCGTTGGTGGACCCCGCCCACTCGCCGAAAAGCGCGACGCCGGGCACCGCTTCGAGGCTCCCGCGCAAGTCCACGAGGCGGCGGAGTTGCGGCTTGGGCAGCAAACGGAACGGCACGTAGTCGCCGCCGGTCGGGCCGACCCACTCGAACAAAATGCCGTTGACGGCCTGCCCTACGCGGTCGTACTGGCCGGTGCCGTCGGCCACGCGCGAGAAGCGCACGCGGAAGACGGAGTCGGCCTCGGCCGGTGCGGGCACGAAGATCGGAAACGCCTGACCCGCAAACAGCGTGTCGCGGCGAATGTAGAGCACAAACGGGCTCTCGGGATCGAACGGCACGCGCTCGGCTCCGTCTACGAGCACCTCGCCATCGCCTGCCGCCGCGAGGGCATCGAGATCGGCTTCCGAGAGCCCGAGTTCATCGCCGAAGGTGGTGCCGTCGGCCTCGCGAATCACCGACAGGGCGAAGCGTCCGCGCGGCGCGGCGCCCGCCCTCGGCAGGAACGCTGCCTCGGCCTCGCCGACGAGAAGCGTCCGCGTGAAGCGGCTCGTGGTGTACTCGAAGTCCACCGTGATGCGGCGCTCGGCGGTGATCAGGCGGGTGGGCGTAAAGGTCACCTCGCCCGTGGCATAGTCGATCACGTAGTCGTTGGTCTCGCCGCGCGTGAGGAGCACGCCGTCGAGGTAGACGCGCTCCGAGCCGGCGATGACGATGATGAACTCCTCGCCCTGGCGCCCGCGCAGCCGATACGGCCCCTGCACCCCTTCGATGGGCGCGATGTCCTGGCTCTGAAAGAGCCCGCGCGTCGTCGCGCCCGCTGCGCGCACGAGGCCGCCCGCGAAGGCCCCCGCTGCCGGAATCCGCGCCTCGACCGCGGCCCCCTGAATCTTGCGGCTGAAGGCGGCGAACTCGGAGCCGCCGAGCGCGAGGTCCACGTCGCCGAGGCGCGCCCGCCCGCCCGGCCCGTCAAGTTGGATGTAGACGCGGTCGAAGTCGGAGAGCTGCTGCGTGGTGCCCTCGGGCTGGATCGGCGTGTTCTCGTCGGTGAGGACGGCCTGCACGGTCACGTCGTCGGTGACGGGCCCCGAGAGTTCCATCCGCAAGCCCGACTCCACGCTCACGTCCCGGTTGTTGCCCGCGATGAGACCGCGCGTGATCGAGCCGGAGCGCCGCAACCGGCTGTCACCGAAGAGGGGACCGAGGGCCGCACGACGCGTCGTGTCTTCCTCCACGCGCTGCCGCCCGAGCGAATCCGCATCGGCGCGCACCACGCGGCGCGCATACACCTCCTGCAAGCCGAGGTCGAGCACGCGGTACACCACGATGAGCACCGCCTCTGCATCCGTGGGCTCAGCGAGCCGGAGCGTGAGAATCCCCGTGGGATACTCGAACCGGTACTGCGTGGTGTCGAGGTCCACCGCGAGGCTGTCGCCGAGAAGGCGGAGCGCTTCCGAGCCGGGCACCACGTTTGTACGCAGTTGGAACCGGGGACCATCGGCCACCTGAAGGGTATCGCGATGCGCGCCGAGGCCGGGCTGCGCGCGCGCCTCCTGCCCCGCGAGCACGGCGCACCCGAGTACGAGCAGGATCAGTGGACGGCGAGCCCCCATGGGCCTTCAGCGACGAGCAGCCGCCAGACGGTCACGTGGTACGGAAGGACGTAGCGAAGGACGCGGAGCGCGCGGGTAGAACGGGGCCAATCGGGCCGAAACGTAGCCTCATGCACGAACGTGCGCAAGGCGGCCTGCGATCTCTAGTCTGCGCGCAGCAGGCGCGTGGCCGTCAACACGACGAGCGCGTCCCCCACAACGGCCGCGTCAACGAGTGGTTCGTCAAGATCAAACGCAAGCACCTCGGTGAGCCCTCCCTCCACCCGATGGACGGCCACGGCGCGCGGCCCAACGACGAGGAGACGAACCCCCTCCGGCGCGCGGGCCAGGGCGAGGGCGTGGACGGCGCCTGCGGGCTCGCCGGGCACGGCGCGCACGAACGTCCCGAGAGCATCGTAGACCAGGACGGCACCGCGCCGCCGGTCGGCGACGAACACGCGGCCCTCCGGCCCTACCGCCAGATCGACAGGCTCGGCGAGTGCTCCCGGTCCAGCCGTCTGATCGCCGAGGACGCGCATGAGGCGGCGCCCGGCCTCCCAGTGGAGCACCACGCCGCGCTGTTCTTCGATGGCGTAAAGCGACTGGGCTGCGCCCACAGCTACCGCGATAGGTGAGCCTGCATTCTGCTCCCGCTGATCTCCGAGGGTTTCCCCTGTCGGCACTGGAATAGTCTCGATGAAGCGCCCGTCGGTCGAGTAGCGCTGGATGCGCCCGTTGCCCGCATCGGCGACGAAGAGGTCGAGGCCGTTGGCAGGATCCACATCAGCCGGATCGAGAAAGGCATAGGTGCCCGTGCCCGGCCCGCCGAGTGTATTCAGGCGCGCCCCGTCGGTGGCCAGCATCGCCACAGCCGATTCGGCAGCATCCACGACGTAGAGGCGACCAGCGGGATCCGCCGCCAGGGCACGGGCATCGCGGAAGCGCGCGAGTTCGGTAACCGCCACAACGGAGTCGGAACGCACCGAGGTCGCCTCACTGACCACCGAGGGACGGGCGCATGCTCCCGCGATCAAGGCAAGCCCGGCCAGGCCGAGCGCGCGCATCATGGTGCCGCCAGCCGGGCGAGGCCCTTTTGTCCGATGTCGCGGCGCAGCGTTTTGCCCTCGAATTGGATGGCGGCGGCGGCGGCGTAGGCGTGGTCCAGAGCCTCTTGCAGATCGGCGCCGAGGCCGGTCAGTCCGAGCACACGCCCGCCGTTGGTAATGACCTGCTCCCCGTGGGCTTTCGTCCCGGCGTGGAAGACGAGCGCGTGCTCGGCGGCTTCGTCGAGGCCGTTGATGGGCTTGCCTTTCTCATAGGATCCCGGGTAGCCCGCCGAGGCGAGGATCACGCACGCCGCTGCCCCATCGCGCAGCCGGACGGTTTCGCTCGCGATGCGCCCCTCGGCTAGCGCCTCGAAGTGGTCGAGCAAGTCGCTTTCCAGTAGCGGCAAGACCACCTGCGTCTCGGGATCGCCGAAGCGGACATTGAACTCGACCACCTTCGGCCCTGCGCTCGAAATCATGAGGCCAACGTAGAGGATGCCGCGGTACGGGTGGCCCTCGGCGGCCATGCCGCGCAAAACGGGCTGGATGATCTCGGCTTCCACCTGCTTCATCAGCACAGGCGTCACGAGCGGCGCCGGGGCGTAGGCGCCCATGCCGCCCGTGGTCGGCCCGGTGTCGCCCTCGCCGATGCGCTTGTGGTCCTGCGCGGGCGCGAGGAGTACATAGTCGGTTCCGTCGGTGAGGGCGAAGACGCTCGCTTCTTCGCCGACTATGAACGCCTCGATCACAACCTCCGCGCTGGCCTCGCCGAATTCAGAATCCCGCAACAGGCGCTGGAGCCCCTCGTGCGCCCCGTCGCGCGTGCCTGCGATGAGCACGCCTTTGCCTGCCGCGAGACCATCGGCTTTGAGGACGACGGGAAGTGGATGCGCGTCTACGTACGCGCGGGCATCGTCGTAGGCGTCGCGGGTGAACGTGCGGCAGGCGGCCGTGGGGACGCCGTGGCGGGCCATGAAGGCCTTGGCGAATGCTTTGCTGCTCTCCAGCCGCGCCGCCGCCGCGGTCGGCCCGACGACCGGGATCTCGGCATCCGCGAGCCGATCCGCGAGGCCAGCGGCCAACGGCACCTCCGGCCCGATGACGACGAGATCGACCGCGCGCGCCAAGGCCACATCCACGAGCGCATCGAGATCGTCCGCGGCGATGGGTAGGTTTTCGGCGAGGGAGGCCGTGCCTGCATTGCCGGGAGCGCAGAGGAGGTCGGGCTGGCGCGGACTGCGAGCGAGCGCATCGAGGATGGCGTGCTCCCGCCCTCCGCTGCCGACGACGAGGACGCAGGGCATGGGATCGGGG
>JABDIZ010000423.1 GCA_013003465.1 Rhodothermaceae bacterium | reverse complement strand
GGATAGACCCGGGCACTAAAGGCGGCGGTAGAGTCATACGCGAAGTAGGCGAGCCCGTCGAACGCCGCGCGGTCGGTGGGCAGGAGGGGCGAGGCCTCCGAGCGGAAGAGGCTATCGCGGGCGGCCGTGAGCACCTGCCACTCGCTACGAAGCGCAGAGTAGTCGGGGGGAGGCAGCGGATCCGTGTCTGCAACGCATCCCACCAGGCTGGCGGCAGCGAAGAGCGAGAGCAGTGCTCGGCAAAATCGGAAGCGGGAAGCGACCATCGGTAGGAGCAAAGGTGAACCGTTCAAGCTAGTACTCGGGAAGGGCGAGAACGTACAGTCCTGCCTCTATATTCCGGCTAGGCCGCTCGTTTCATCCCCCCGACCCTATGACCATTATTCGCCCGCTTCTCGGCGGCCTCGCGGTGTCTGTCCTCGGCAGCGTTCTGTTGCTCGCTGCCACTCATGTTCCGGCTTATTCGTTTTCCTCGGGAGTACCGCCCGGATTCTCTGGCCCTGAAGACGTCTGCAATGCCTGTCACAGCGGCGGGCAAAGCGACCCGAATCCACCGAACACGGGCACAGGCTCGGTCACCATTGATGCCCCTGCTACCTATACGCCCGGCGAAACCATCGCCATCACAGTGACGGTGGATAACACGACTCCCCCCGTCGTTGGCTCACCGCGGCAAGGCTTCCAACTCTCCGCACGGGTCCCCGATTCTGGGACCCCTCTCGAGCATATAGGTTCGTTCGACCTCGGGGGCTCGATGTCGGTCCAGTTCGCTCCAGCCGGAGCGGAGCCCGACACGAACTATGTCACACACACGACGGCCAACGAAACATCGTGGAGCTTCTCCTGGGTCGCACCGGATGAAGGTGAGTCGCCACCGGAAGTAGTCTTCTATGTCGCCGGGAATGCGTCCAATTCCAACTTCGCCCCGGATGCTGGCGACTTGATCTACACGGCCACGCACACCCTGACGCGTACGACGACCGCCAACGAGCCAGATGCCCTGCCGCTGGCCCTGGAACTGGGGGCAGTCTATCCCAACCCGTCTCGCGGCGATGCCCAGGCCACCCTCACGCTCGCCGAGTCCGGGGCGGTCACGGCGGTACTGCGCGATGGGCGGGGCCGCACCGTCCGCCTGATCGAACAGAGCACGCGGCCCGCGGGCGCGCACACCCTCCAGGTGAATGCGGCTGGGCTGGCCGCGGGCCTCTACTTCCTGACAGTGACCTCAGCGGAGGGTGCACAGACGCGGCCTTTGATGCTCGTCCGCTAGAACGGCCTAAAGTCGCGACCGGCACCGGCCGATAGAGAGCCGGACTGGCGCCCTTCGGCGTCGGCGGCTTCCGACGTGCCCATGGGAAGCACGACTGCATCGTCTCCCCCCGCTCTTCCAGCCTCGGCCTCTGATCCTGCTACCGTTGCCCTCACGCGGGCAGCTCGGTTGATGAGTGGTGCGTTCGAGGTGCCCTTTGTCCAAGTGGTCCGATTCGACGGTGGGGGCGATGGCATCGCTCTCCCTGTCAGCTACGGGCACTTGGGTACAGCCACCCCGGATCTTCGGTTGGCGTGCACCTCGCTTCCAGCGGACGCCGCCCTGGTGGTAGTCGAGGACGCGACGCGGGACGCACGTCTCGTGCTACCCGCCGACGCGCGGTTCTTCGCCTACGCGCGGGTGGATGCGCCTGACGGGCGAGTCCTCGGGGGCGTGTGCCTCCTTGATGAGGTGCCGCGTCCGCTCGATGCGACGCAAGCGGAACACCTCACTGAATGCGCCTCGCTCGTGGCCGATCTGCTCCACGTGCACGCGCAAGCCGACCAGTCCACCGCTCGTGCCGAGGCAGAGACACGCTTTCAGGCGTTGAGCGACACCGTATTCGAGGCCCTCTTCATTCTGGATGGGGGCATCATTCTCGACGCCAATGACTATGCGGCACAACTGCTTGGTTTGGACAACGTCGAGGCCTTGATTGGCCGGGATATGCTGGCGTATGTGCCGGAGCGCTTGATTGCGGACGTACGAGATCGTTTATCCATCGGCGGGCGGTATGAGGCCGCAATGGTGCGAGCCGATGGCAGCGAGGCCCAGGTCGAGGTGAGTGCTGCGACGTTCCCCCACGACGGGCGTGCCCTCCGGGTGACCGCCGTCCGAGAACGACGGGTGTGAACCCTTCGGGGAGGACAGAGGGCGCCGGGTCAGGGTACCTTGGGGCCATGTTTATCCCCGACTACAACAAGCCGGAGGCGCCGGGCCTCCACATGGGCTTCGACAACACCGTGGCCCTCTACCACATCGTTGCGCCCGAGGATACGTTCGGAGACGCGGCGCAGGCGGTGTTCGACCTGCTGCGGGACGCACAGGCGCGCTTCCCGGCCTGGCCGCGCATCTTCTACCTCGACATCGCGGGGCACGAAGGCGACGCCGCCGGCTTCGACGCGGACTTCTACGAATTCCAGCAGGAGTTCCTCTTCGCCGTGGTGGCGCCCTTCGTTACGGCGCTGGAGACGCCGCTGACTGGTGGACTCGTCAACCCGGAGCCGCAGCGCGACGACCTGCCAGATCGGTTGAACATCGGGCAGGATGCTCGGCCGCATGCAGGCACGGTCATCCCGGATGCGCCGGACGCGTGACAGGGTAGGGGAGGGCCAAGGGTCGGGACGGTTCCAGTTCGTCGCGCACCGATATCTTCAGACCGATTTCTATCCCCGGTTCTGATGCTGCATCGCCTGTCGCTCGCCTTCATCCTCCTCGGTCTGTTGCCGCCCGCAGGAGCGCAAGATGGTCCCGTTCTCACGGTGGATCTCATCACGCAGGATCCCGAGACGTGGATCGGGGCATGGCCGACCGATGCGTTCTGGACGGATGACGGCGCGTGGGTCTACGTCCGCTGGAATCCGCAGGGGCAGTTTGAGAGCGACTCGCTGTTCAAGGCGCGGGCCGAGAGCGGCGAACTCGTCCAACTCACCGCCGAGGAGCGCCGAAACCTGCCGCCGCGTTTCCAGGGTTGGCACGCCGACCGCCTCGCTTACGACGCCGCGTTCACGCGGCGCGTGTTCGACCGCGACGGCGACCTGTTCGTCTACGACCTTGCTGCGGACGGTCTCCTCCGCCTGACGCGCACGTCGGCCCGCGAGAGCGGCCCGCGCTTCAGCCCCGATGGGCATCGTGTGATCTACCAGCAGGGGGATCAACTGTTCGCCCTTGACCTGGAAACGGGGGCCACCGAGCAGCGCACCGACCTGCGCGAAGGCACGGAGTCGGCAGACGACCAGCCTTCAGAGCAGGACGCCTACCTCCAGGCGCAGCAGACGCGCCTCTTCGATGTGCTCCGCGAACGCGCCCGCCGCGACTCGCTCCAAGAGGCGGCTGCCGAGCGCGAGGACGCCGTCATCGAAGCGCCGCCGACATTCTACGTCGGCGATAAGTCGGTCCGGCAGTTACAACTCGACCCGACTGAGCGGTTCGTCACGTTCACGCTGAGCACGCGCAGCGACGCGACGCAGACACGCCTCGTGGACTACGTGACGGCATCCGGCTACGCCGAGGAGATCAACGCGCGGGCCAAAGTGGGGAGCCCCTCGGGTGACCAGACGCTCTACGTGCAGGACCTCGCGCGCGACACGACCATCGCCGTAGACCTGACGACGCTGCCCGGTGCCACCGATGCACCGGACTATGCCCGCGAGCGCGGCGAGACGACCGATTCGACGCGGCAGCTCGTCGCGTTTGGCCCATACTGGCGGTCGGACGGTCGCTTCGCGGTCCTCGACGTGCGCACGCGCGACAACAAGGACCGCTGGATCGCACGACTGGATCCCGAAACCGGCGACGTGACGAGCCTGGATCGGCAGCGCGACGAGGCCTGGATCGCCGGGCCGGGCATCGCGTGGTGGGGCGGCGCCTCAAGCGTCGGCTGGATGGTGGATGGGCGGTTCTGGTTCCAGAGCGAGCGGACCGGCTACAGCCACCTCTATGCCGTAGAGGTGGAGACAGGCGAGGTGACCGCGCTCACCAGCGGGACCTTCGAGGTGAGCAACGCGCAGCTCTCGAAAGGCGGCGCGACGTGGACCTTCCAGTCTTCCGAGGGCTCGCCGCACGAGCGGCATGTCTACCGGATGGACGCCGACGGCGGCGCGCGGACCCGCCTGACGCGCCTGCCCGGCCGCAACGACTTCGCCCTCTCGCCCGACGAACGGTGGCTCGCCCTGCTGTACTCGCAGAGCAACCGCCCTCCCGAGGTCGTCGTCGAGCCTGCTGCGCCGGTGACGCCCGGGGGGCGGCAGCGGCCCATCCGCATGCTCACGAACTCGCCGACGGATGACTGGTTGGCGTATCCGTGGCAGGAGCCGGAGATCATCACTATTCCGGCCAGCGACGGCGTTCAGGTGCCCGCACGCATCTACCGGCCCGAAAACCCCAACGGGGCCGCCGTCTTCTTCGTCCACGGCGCGGGCTACCTTCAGAACGTGCATCGCTGGTGGAGCGGCTACTTCCGCGAGTACATGTTCCACCATCTCCTCGCAGAACAAGGCTACCTCGTCCTCGATCTCGACTATCGCGCCTCTGCGGGGTACGGGCGTGACTGGCGCACGGCCATCTACCGCCACATGGGCGGGCGCGACCTGCAGGATTACGTAGACGCGAGCCGGTGGGTGGGCGATGAGTTCGGGATTCCCGGCGAGCGCGTGGCGATCTACGGCGGCTCGTATGGCGGCTTCCTTACGCTGATGGCCCTCTTCACGGCGCCCGAGCACTTCGGCGGCGGCGCGGCCCTGCGCTCCGTAACCGACTGGGCGCACTACAACCACGTCTACACGGCCAACATCCTCAACACGCCGACTGCCGACTCGTTGGCCTATGCGCGCTCGTCGCCCATCGAGTTCGCCGCGGGGCTCGAAGACCCGCTCCTGATGACGCACGGCCTCGTGGACGACAACGTGCAGCCGCAGGACATCTTCCGCCTCTCGCAGCGCCTCATCGAACTGGGCAAGCGCGATTGGGAACTGGCCATTGCGCCCGTCGAGCCGCATGGCTACCGCGAGCCCACCTCGTGGGCTGACAAGCTCCACCGCATCCTCGACCTGATTGAGCACAGCGTAGGCCCGTTGCGCAGCGATGAGAGCGAGGGGTGAGAAGGAGGCAGGCATCCAGAACGTCTGGATTTGAGGGTATGGCGTGGCTTCGTGTGTGAAGGAACGGTAACTGCACTTCTTTTTTGCACGAGGTATGGTCTTCTCGCCCTAGCTTGGCGCCATTCCCAGCTCCCACCCCCGTTCTCTAGACCCCGGCAGGCCGGTCGGCAATCCCGGGGTGGGCGTCGTCCGGTGCGCGCCGTGGTCTCCGCCACCAACCCCCTAGTTCCATGCATAGCGTTACCCAACGCTTCCGCTGGCTTCCCGTCGTCGCGCTCGCGCTGATGGCGGCCGTTCCGGCGATGGCCCAGGTCACCACCTCTGGTCTGCGCGGCACCGTCAACGACAATGCCGGGCTCTCCTTGCCCGGCGCGACGATTGTCGCCACACACCTGCCGTCTGGCACCCAGTACGGCACCGCCACCAGCACCCAGGGCACCTACACCATTCCCAACATGCGCGTCGGTGGACCCTACCGCGTGCAGGTCTCCTTCGTGGGCTACGAGACGTTCACCCGCGAGGGCATCACGCTCAACCTCGGCGAGTTCTACGAGCTCGATGTGGAATTGGCCGAGTCCACGGCGGAACTGAGTGAAGTCGAGGTGGTCGCCGCGGGCGGCGTGTTCGATCCCAATCGGACGGGCCTTAACACGAGTCTCTCGGAGGATCAGATCGAGGCCATCCCGAGCCTCGGCCGCGACCTCGCGGACTACACGCGCCTGACGCCGCAGGCTTACGTCGAAAACGACGACGACGACGGCCCGTCGATCTCCATCGCAGGCCAGAGCAACCGCTACAACTCGATCTACATCGACGGTGCGGTCTCGAACGACGTGTTCGGCCTCTCGGCGCAGGGCACCAACGGCGGCCAGACCGGCTCCACGCCGATCTCGATTGACGCGGTGGAGCAGTTCCAGATCGCGATCTCGCCGTTCGACGTGACGCAGTCCGGCTTCACCGGCGGCGCCATCAACGCCGTCACGCGCTCGGGCACCAACACGTTCGAGGGCTCGCTCTACGGCTACTTCCGCAACGAGAGCCTCGCCGGCAAGACGCCTGGCGGCGTGCTGGACCTGGATCCGGATGCCACGGCCGAGCGCCTCAATGACTTCTCGAACAACCGCTACGGGTTCCGTATCGGCGGCCCGATCGTGCGGGACAAGGTGTTCTTCTTTGCCAACGCCGAGTTCCTCCGTGCGGAGACGCCACTGCCGTTTGGGGGGGTCTACGACGGGAATACCTCGCTCGATCAACTGGGTGTGCTCCGCCAGACGGTCATGGATGAGGTCGGCTACGATCCGGGTGCCTTTGGTGACGTGGCCTCGTCGCTCGACGACGACAAGGCGCTTGTGAAGCTCGACTGGAATGCCAGCGACCGGCACCGCGTTAGCGCACGGTACAGCTATTCGGCCTCGGACAACATCGACCAGTTCCAGAGCCGGAACGACGCGATCAATTTCTCGAACAACGCGGAAGTCTTCCCGAACCGGACGCACTCGCTCACAGGTGAGGTCAACTCGACCTTCGGGACCGAGTTTGCCAACAAGCTCATCCTCGGCTACACGAGCGTGAGCGATGACCGCGGCTTCGCAGGCGATCCGTTCCCGGATGTGAGCATCGACGACGGAAACGGGGCAGAGATCTTCCTCGGCTCTGAACCCTTCTCGACGGCGAACATCCTCGAGCAGGACATCTTCACCGTCACGAACAACTTCAACTGGTTCCGGGGCAATCACACCCTCACGTTTGGCGTGAGCGGCGAGTTCTACTCGATCTCCAATCTGTTCATCGCGCAGAACTTCGGCGATTACGAGTACGATTCAGTGGATGACTTCCTCCAGTCAATCTGCGCAGCAGGCAATGGCTCATCGGCCTACTGCCAGGCGAACTACAACGGCGAGGGACCAGCAGTCCCCAGCCGCTTCCAGCGTAACTACTCCCTCGTGGACGGCATTGCCGGAGACGGCTCGGCGGCCATTGCGCCGTTCGATGCGCTCCAGGTCGGGTTCTATGCGCAGGATGAGTTCCGCGTCAACCCGAATCTGCGCGTCACGCTCGGGCTCCGTGCGGACATTCCGAAGATCACGACCAACCCTGCGTTTGCCCCAGAAGCTCCCGGCGTGATCCAGAACGCGGGACAATTCTATGATCTGCAGGGTGCACAGGCAGGCCAGACGCCGGCCGCAGCGGTCTACCTCTCGCCTCGCTTCGGCTTCAACTACGACGTCAACGGAGACCGTACGCTGCAGCTTCGTGGTGGCGCGGGCGTGTTCACGGGTCGCGTCCCGTTTGTATGGCCCGGCGGCATGTTCAACAACAACGGCGCGAACGTCGGTCGTGTGAGCACCGGCGGCACGCTGCCGGACGATAGCCCGATCCCCTTCATTCCGAACCCCCAGGAACAGTTGACGGGTTCCGATTTCGGGCAGACGGACATTCCGAGCGGCAGCCTCGAAATCTTCGCGGACGATTTCCGCTACCCGCGCGTCTTCCGCACCAGCCTTGGTGTGGATGCCCAACTACCAGGTGGCTTCGTCGGGACGCTCGAAGGGCAGTACACGAACACCCTCGACAACATCATCGTCACGAATATCAACCTCGACCCGACTACGCTCACGATGACAGAGGGCGTGGAGCAACGCGCCATCTACGCTCCGAACGCAGACGAGATCATCGACCCGCGCTTCTCGTCGGTTCACCTCGTCAGCTCGACGAGCGAAGGCTACGCCTACGACGTCACCGCGCGGCTCCAGAAGCAGCTCAGCGATGTCTTCAGCACAGGCGACGACCTGTTCCTGAACCTGAGCTACACCTACGGAGACTCGTACTCCGTGAATGACGGCAGCTCGTCCCAGATCAACACGCTCTGGCGGACGGTCGAGATTGGGGCTCAGGGGCCGAACGAGCAGGGCAGCGTATTGTCCCGGTCGGACTTCTCGGTCGGGCACCGCGTTCTCGGGTCGGCCACGTTCCGCAAGGCCTTCCTGAACAACCTCGCCACGACGCTCTCGCTCTTCTACACGGGCGAGAGCGGGAGGCCGTTCAACTACGTCATCGACAACTTCGGGGATCTCGTTGGGACCTCCGGGTATCGGGACTACGGCCTCGTCTATGTGCCGAACGACATCAATGAGATGGTGTTTGCGAGTCCGGAGGATGCAGCGGCGTATGAGACGTTCATCAACTCCAGCGAATACCTCTCCTCGCGTCGCGGCCAGTTCGCCGAGCGCAACGGCAGCCGCCTGCCGTGGGAGAACATCCTCGACCTGAAGTTCGAGCAGGAGCTCTTCGCCAACCTCGGCGGGGCGAACCGGAGCCTGAGCCTCACGTTCGACATCTTCAACTTCACCAACCTTCTCAACAGCGATTGGGGACGTCGGTATGCGAAGTTCACGTCATCGAGCACCGGCGGCCTCGAAGTGCTCGAGTTCCAGGGCTTCTGCAGCGAGTTCCGCACAGCTAATGCCGGTGGCGGCGGCGGTGGCCTGCCCGGTTGCGTCGGGGCAGGAGACTTGACTCCGGTCTACGACTTCAACTCCAGCAGCACCACGGAGGAGGAGTTCTTCGACAACCAGATCATTACAGGTGGTGGGGCCTACGGGTCCCGCTGGCTCATGCAGCTCGGTCTGCGCCTGACCTTCTAAGGCTTGTGCTTGCTGAGTCTGGTGCTTCGGTGCTAGCCCGGTACCACGGCCCCGCTCTCTTCGGAGGGTGGGGCCGTATGCATTAGGTCTCACGGCACTCTGGAGTGCCCCGGCCGGTTAAGGCTCCATAAAAGCCGAGTCCCCCCTTTCCTCCAAGGCGTGCGCCGCGTATGTTCCGGCCTGCATGCCCGCCGACTTCATCCGACAGCAAGCATGGTGGGCGTGCACGCTACCTCTCCCTTCCCCGCCTGATGGTTCGTTTGCTACGCCGCCCCTGGAGCGCGTGCGGCCTGTTTGCCGCGCTGGTGCTGGGCTCGATGAGCCCGGTTGCTGCACAACCCTTCGAGGAGGCGGTGCACGATGTGGGCAACGTCGGCCTGACCGTGACCAATGCCGGGTTCCTCGGCAACAGCGGGATCCGCAACGACCCCAGCAGTGCGCCCTCCTTCGAGTACCCATTGGACTCGGGCATCGAGCACCTCTTTGAGGCCGGGCTGTGGGTGGGTGCTCTCCGCGCCGATGGTCTCATAACCGTCCGCACCGCTGCCATTACCTCATCGGGCGGCTATTCGGCGGGCGCGACGGGCTACGAGGTCACGCAGGCCAGCCTCATCCAGCCGCGCTCGTCGTTGCCGGAGTCGCCGGCGTTCACGCCGCTGGCCGTCAGCCAGCAGGACTTCATCTCCACCTTTGTCGATACGGCAGCTGTCGTGCCGGGGACGCAGACGCCCACGCCCGACCCGGCCGGGCGCCTCGGCCTGAGCGTCGAGAGCCGCTCGTACGCCTGGAGCTTCCCCTTCGCCGAGTACTTCGTGATCCTCGAATACGAGATCACCAACATCTCCAGCGAGCCCTGGGACTCCGTCTACGTCGGCCTCTGGGACGACCTCGTCGTGCGCAACGTCATCACGACGACCGAGACAGGCGGCAACTTCTTCAACAAGGGCGCGCGCGGCTTCCTCGGCTACCCCATCTACGACG
>JABDIZ010000288.1 GCA_013003465.1 Rhodothermaceae bacterium | reverse complement strand
TCCCCGCACCGACCCATGGCTAATCCGAAGCGCAAGCACTCCAAGTCCCGTACCGCCAAGCGGCGCTCGCAGTACAAGATCCGCTCCACCCCCGAGGTGCACGAATGCCCCAACTGCGGCAATGCGAAGATGTACCACCGCGCCTGCCCGACCTGCGGTCAGTACCGCGGCCGCGCTATCGTAGACCGCCCGGACTACGCGTAACACCTCCGGCTGGGACGCTAGACCACACTGAATCGTAGGCACGCGAAGCACCTCGTCGGTGGTCGTGGTGTGGCTGCGTATTTGCTGCTTTTCGGGCGTCCTCACAGTTTTTGCACGCCCCGCACGGCGCCGACGCATCGGCTGACCGCGCGGGGCGTGCGTTTGGTTTGGGGGCCCGCCGTATCTTTCAGGCTCTGCCGGTTTCGCAGCCGGTGCTCTTCTCTCATCGCGGCGGCGGCCTGCTGGCATCGTTTCACGCCGGAGCCTCCGCGCAACTCAACGTCGAGATCTCATGGCCGTTCGTGTGGCGCTTGATGCCGTGGGTGGCGACCACGCCCCCGGAGTCGTTGTCGAAGGGGCTATCCAGGCCCTGCAACAGAGCGAGGGCGATTTAGAAGTCCTCCTCGTCGGGCCGGAGAAGATGGTCCGCGCCGCGCTAGCCGAGCACGACCACGACGGCCTCGCGCTCGATGTGCTCGATGCACCCGAAGTGATCGGCATGGCCGAGTCGCCGACGACGGCGGTGAAGAACAAAACGAAGTCGTCTATCCACGTTGGCATCGGGGCGCACAAACAGGGAGCAGCCGACGCGTTCGCCTCGGCTGGCAACACGGGTGCCGTCATGGCCGCCTCGCTCTTCATCCTCGGCCGCCAGACCGGCGTTTCCCGTCCCGCACTCCCCGGCTACTTCCCAACGACGAAGAGCTACTCGATCGTCATCGACGTCGGCGCGAATGTGGACTCGAAGCCGGAGCACCTCGCGCAGTTCGCGCAGATGGGGCAGGTATATGCCGAGCGCGTGCTGCACCGCGAGGGCGCGACCGTCGGGCTGCTGAACGTGGGGGAGGAGCCGGGCAAGGGCAACGACGCAGCTAAGGCTGCCTACGGACTCCTCTCCGAGATCGACGGGCTGAAC
>JABDIZ010000260.1 GCA_013003465.1 Rhodothermaceae bacterium | reverse complement strand
ATATCGTGGATATTCTTTGACCTGAGCGTCTTAGTTGGTGTTCCTGGAATCGTCGTCCTGACAATGTCCGCTTGGCTTGTACGCCGATGGTCAAGTCGGAATCAAAGCGTCTCAGCTCCTATATCAGCATCTCAGAGCAAAATCCAATGACTTCCCTAGGAAGCAATGCACTCCGAGTTGTGCTCTTGCTCGCGGGAGCCTTCATCCTCTTCACCGCACTCAATGTAGCCCTCGGCGGAATCACCACGATGGGCTGGCAAGGCGATGCGGCCTTCTTCGAGGTGACCGACGAGAGCGCCTTCCTCATCCACGACAGCCACACGCGCTTCCTCGGCGGGCTCTGGGCCGGGGGTGGCCTTCTGTTCTTCGCTGCCGCCTTCGACCTTCGGCGCTTTGGATCTGCGCTCCAAGTCGTGCTGGCTTTCATCGTGCTCGGCGGCCTCGCCCGGTTCACGCAGGCCCGCCCCGACCTCCTGTTCAGCGCTGACATCGCGGGGTCGTTGGCAGCCGAACTGATAGGGGTCCCAATGCTTTGGTTCTGGATCTCGCGGGCGCTGCGCAGCGAAAGATCAGCATGACATCCCATGCTGTATCCTGTCTGACCTACTTCTGCGCCCTGCTTTGTGATGGTGCTTGAAACGGATCGCCTCGTCCTGTCCCGCTTCACGCTCGACGATGCGGCGTTCATCCACGAACTGGCGAACGAGCCGCCGTTTCTGCGGTTCGTCGGCGACCGGGGCGTGCGGACGCTAGACGACGCGCGGGCCTACCTCCGCGACGGCCCGATGGCGAGTTACGCACAGCACGGCTTCGGCCTCTTCCGCACAGCCCGAAAGCAAGACCACGTACCCATCGGGATGTGCGGCCTGCTCAAACGCGAGGCGCTCGATGACGTGGATGTAGGCTTCGCCTTCCTCGAACGCTACGCCGGGCAAGGCTACGCCACGGAGGCGGCTCTGGCGACGCTCGACTATGGATACCACACCCTCGGACTCGACCGCATCGTCGCCATCACGTCGCCGGATAACCACGCCTCGGTACGCGTGCTCGAAAAACTCGGCCTGCACTTTGAAACGGCCCTTGACGTGCCCGAGTTCGAGGCGAGTATCCTCTACACGCCGGACGCCACCGGCCCATGACGCCCGCTGAATCGGCACTGGCCTTCATCGAGCGCTTCTGCGCAGGCGATGTGGACGGCCTCGAACCGCTCTTGACTGAGGATCTGCACTTCTCAGGCCCGCTGTTCACGTTCACGAGCCGTGCGTCCTACCTCGACAGCCTGCGCGCCGATTCCCTGGACCCTACGCCCTACACCATCCTGGAGGTGCTGACGGGAACGAATAGCGTCGCCGTGTTCTACATCCTCGACAAACCCACAGGCGATCTGACGCTGGCCCAACTCTTCCGCTTCGAACAGGACCGCATCGCTGCGATTCTATTGGTGTTCGACGCCCGCCTGACTCAATCCTTCTGATGAAAGTGCTCAAGATCATACTCGTGGCACTCGTCGTGCTCCTCGTCGGGGCGGGCGGCGGCTACTTCTGGTTCCACGCCTCACTCCCCACCCTGGAGGGCGAAGAACCGCTAACGGGCCTCGGCGCTCCAGTAACAGTCGAACGCGACAGCCTGGGCATCCCGACCATCACGGCACAGTCGCGCCAAGACGCCGCGCGGGCCCTGGGCTACGTCCACGCCCAGGAGCGGTTTTTCCAGATGGACCTGCTCCGCCGCGCCGGGGCGGGCGAACTGGCGGCCCTCCTGGGCCCTGATCTGCTCGATGCAGATCGGGCGCTCCGGCCCCATCAGTTCCGCGCCCGGGCCGAGGCCGTGCTGGCCGTAGCCCCTGAGCGTCATCAGCGTCTGCTGACGGCCTACGCCGAGGGCGTCAACGCGGGGCTCGACGCGCTCGGCGCGCGCCCCTTCGAGTACCTGGCACTCATGACCGCCCCTGAGCCGTGGCGCCCCGAGGAGTCGGTGCTCGTCCTCTACGCCATGTTCATCGACCTCCAACTCAACTTCGCCCTCGGCAACGAACTGACCACGCAGGCGCTCCGAGAAGGCCTGCCCTCGGCCCTCGCTGACTTCCTCCAGCCTCTCGGCGATGAATGGGATGCCCCCCTCACCGGCGGCGTTCTGACTCCGCCCCCGATTCCCACACCGGAACAGATCGCCGGCTATTCGCCAGCACCGTTCCCCGTGGCAGAGGACTCTGAGGAGGAGACGCCCGCGCGCGGCAGCAATAACTGGGCAGTCGCCGGAGCGCTCACAGCGCACGGCGGCGCGATGGTGGCCGACGACATGCACCTCGGCCTCGGCCTGCCCAACATCTGGTACCGCGCCTCACTCGTCTACCCCGAGGCCAACGGTACTCAGCGCCGCGTGACGGGCGTCACATTGCCCGGCACCCCGGCCGTCGTCGTGGGCAGCAACGGCGCGCTCGCGTGGGGCTTTACCAACAGCTACGGCGACTACACCGACCTCGTCCGTCTCGTCCCCGATTCCACAGACGCCCGCTTGATCCGCACCCCCGAGGGCACCGTCACCCTCGACACGCTCGTGGAAGTGCTCGAGGTCAAGGGCACGGACGCCGTTGAGTTGGAGGTGATCCAGAGCCCATGGGGACCGGTGATTCGCACGGACGCGGCGGGCAATCGCTACGCGTTCCAGTGGACAGCACACCAAGCGGAGGCGGTCAACTTCCGGCTGCTGGACCTCGAAACGATCAATACGGTGGACGAAGCCCTCGACGTGGCGAACGCATCCGGCATTCCCGCGCAAAACGTCGTGCTGGGCGACCGCGCGGGCCACATTGCGTGGACCATCATGGGACGCCTCCCGCGCCGCGAAGGTCGCGACGGCACGGTGCCCGTAGCCTCAACCGATCCGAACGCTCGCTGGTCCGGCTTCCTCGATCCGGCGGAATACCCCCGCGTCGTGAATCCTGAAGACGGCCGCATCTGGACGGCCAACGCCCGGGTCGTGGGGGGCGACGCGCTCGACAAAGTGGGGCGCGAGCCGTACGTCCACGGCGCCCGTGCTCAACAGATCCGCGATGCGCTTCTCGCCCTGGAGGCGCCCATCCGCGAGCGCGATCTGCTCGCCCTCCAGATGGACGACCGCGCCCTCTTCTACGCGCGCTGGCATACACTCTTGGGCGACCTGCTGGATGACGGGTCCGTTACGAACCAGCCGGATCGCCAGATGCTCCGTGAGGCCCTCGCCGACTGGTCTGGCCGCGCCGATACTGCCTCGGTCAGCTACCGCCTCGCCCGCGATTTTCGCTCGCGCGTGAGCGCTCTCGTCTACGGCTCGCTCCTCGCACCTATCGGCCAGTCCCTCACGCTGGCCCCCGAGGCCTCGCTGTGGCACCTCGTCACCGAGCGCCCCGCACACCTGCTGAATCCAGCGTACCCGTCGTGGGACGCCCTGCTGCTCGACGCGGCCGACTATGTGGCCGCTCGCGCAGACACCGATGGCGATGACGATGCAGACGAGCACACCTGGGGCGCGTACAACACGAGCCGCATCGCCCACCCCATGGCCGATGCGCTGCCTCTCATCGGCGACGGCTTGCGGATGCCGTCGCACCGCGTCAACGGCGATACACGCATGCCCCTGGCGATGCAGCCCTCGTTCGGGCCGTCACAGCGGATGGTGGTGGCGCCGGGCCACGAGGAAGACGGCATCTTCCACATGCCGGGCGGGCAGGCCGGGCACCCGCTCTCGCCCTACTGGGGCGCTGGACACACCGACTGGGTCCACGGCCGCCCGAGCCCGTTCCTACCCGGCGAGACCGTCTGGGCACTTCAGCTCCGCCCACCCGAATGACCCCCTCCCGCGAGAAGCCGCGCATGGAGCCATAAACCCCTGTCTATCAACACGTGAAACCCATGCGTTTCGTCCTCGCCCTCCTTGTCCTCGCGCCCATCATCCGCGCCCAGGACATTCCAGAAGGCACACATCGCGTGCAGCTCTTCGTCAACCCGTTCGAGGGCGTCGTTACCGAGGTGCTCATCATCGAAGACGAGGACCGCCTGCAGAGCGCAGACGTGCGCTTCGAAGGCGTTCTTTTCTTCGACGAGGCAGACGCGCGCGTCTCGGTCCAGGGAACAGGCACGCTCCACAACGACGCTAGGACCGTCACGCTGACCCTCGACTACCTCGGGCTCACCGGCGAAGACATCGGCATTCTCACCCTTTCCGCCAAAGAGCCGTTCGTCGTGACCGCGCGCGTGGATCTCGGCGGCTACCGCCGGGGCGATTCGTTTTCCTGGGGGGAGTCCCAGGAAGGCACCTTCGCGCACGGCGAGATCGAGGCGGCTTCCTCAAAGTGACGTCCGTGAGGACGTGAAAAGCAGGTCACTCACGTAATCACGTTGTTCACGCTCGGCCCGCCAGCGGATGGCTAGAACCGGTCGCGAAGCGAATAGCCGATGGCGATCAGAAAGACGCCGCCCGCCAGAGCCAGGGCTGGCTTGGAGAGCACCACATCGAGCCAGTCGCGGCCGCTTTCGATAGGCGCGGGGAGCGAGTCGTAGGTGTGGACGGTCTCGATGGTGCCGTCGTCGCGATGGACGACGACGCGCCCGGCGCCGAGCGACCGAACAAAACCGCTCGCGGCATCCACCGCATCGTCGCGCTCAGGGGTGACACGGGAGGCGCGCTCGGCGCCTTCGAGCTTGACGGCCCACTCGCCATCGCGAGGGACCACATGGTAAACAGAAGCGGAAGGCATGGATGACGTGCGTACGTAAGTGAGAAGGGTCTCGTCTCCTACGATACGAACGCCACTTTGTCCCCGACACGGCGGTTCTATCTTGTTTCCTCTCCGATCCTTCCCCACCCTGCCGTGTCCATGACCCGCGCCCTCTTCGTCCTCCTGCCCCTGCTCCTGTTCACCGCCTGCCGCCTCGAATCGCCCGACGACGGGCCGACGACGGAGGACGGCCCCGTGGCGACCATGCTCGACCCGGTCGAACCGGCCGAGGCCGCTCTCGCAGTCATCGACTCGACCACCCTCTACCAGCATGTCGCCGAGCTGTCGTCGGACGAATACGAAGGGCGCGGCACCGGCACGCCCGGCGAGCAGAAGACCATCGAGTACATCGCGAGACAGATGGAAGCGCTCGGCCTCGAAGGCGGCCTGCCCGACGGCTCCTTCTTCCAGCCCGTCCCGCTGCGCGGCGCCACCATCACCGACATCACGCCCTTGACCCTCACCCCCGCCGATGGCGACCCCGTCGAGTTGGCGTTCGTGGACGAGTTCATCGCCTCGACCGACCTCGACGCGACCGAGGCCAGCATCGAGAACACCGAACTGGTCTTTGTCGGCTATGGCATCACCAACCCTGGCTACTCCTGGGACGACTACAAAGACGTGGACGTAACGGGCAAGGTCATCGTCTCGTTCGTCAACGACCCGCCCGCCACCGAGGACGAGCCGACGCTCTTCCAGGCCGACACGCTCACCTACAACGGCCGTTGGACTTACAAGTACGAGGAAGCGCGGCGGCGCGGCGCCCTCGGCGCCCTGCTGATCCACACCGAGCCGACGGCCAGCTACCCGTTCACGGTCCTCTCGAACGGCGCACGCGGCGAGGACATCAACCTGCAGTCAGCCCCCGAAGGGGCGCTCCCAGTCAAGGGCTGGATCACCCAAGAATCGGCGGAGCAACTCGCGCAGATGGCGGGCACGACGCTCAATGCTTGGTTCGAGCAGGCCGCCTCGCGGGACTTCCGACCGCAAGAACTGCCCGTCACGGCCTCGGTAGCGATGGAACTGACGACGCGCACCTTCGAGGGCACCAACGTGATCGGTAAGCTCGAAGGCGGTGCACACGCCGACGAGGCCATCATCTACACCGCCCACCACGACCACCTCGGCAAAGACGACGACCTGATCGCGCAGGGACAGGACGGCATCTACAACGGCGCCGTAGACAATGCCTCTGGTGTGTCCATGTTGCTCACGATTGCCAAGGCCTTCACCGAAGCCGAGCGCCCCGCCCGGTCGGTCTACTTCGCCACGCTCTCGGCGGAAGAGTCGGGCCTGCTGGGCTCGAACCACTACGCACTCAACCCCGTCGTGCCGCTGGCCCGTACGATTGCAAACGTCAACGTGGACTCGGGCAACCTCGCCGGACCGACGGAGGACATTGTGGGCGTGGGCGCGGAGCGAAGCGAGATGCTGCGCTACCTGCGCCAGGCGGCTGAAGCGGAGGACATGACCGTAGGCATGGACCCAAACCCGAACGCGGGTAGCTTCTTCCGCAGCGACCAACTCGCGTTTGCGCGCGGCGGCGTGCCCGCCGTGTTCATCCGCACGGGTCGCCAGTTCGTCGGCCAGCCCGAGGACTACGCCGCGGAACTAGAGGCGGAGTACCGCGCCAACCGCTACCACCAGCCTGCCGACGAGCTAAGCGACGGCATGCCGTTCAGTGGCCTCGTGCAGCAGACACGCGTCGCGTTCCGACTCGGCTACCTGCTGGCCTCGTCCTCACTCCGCCCCGAGTGGAAGCCAAGCGAGGCTTTTGCCCAGACCCGCACCGAGAGCGAGCAAGCGCTGGAACTGTAGCCCCGAACGAATCTGGCGGCACTCTTCCTCGCGAGGAAGGGTGCCGCCAGGACCCTGGTTAGCCACCGGAAACCAGGGGTGGTGGCTCAACGAGGCACCTGCACACCACCCTGGGCGAACGGGTGGGTTCGCTCATTGTCATCGGGCCAGATCTGGGCATCGCAATATTCCTGAGAGGTGATGATGTCGCCACTGCCCTCAAAGCCCGGGAACGTGGTGCGATCTGGCATGCCCGCGCTGGCGTCGAGCACCCGGAACCAGATGTCTTTCCCCACTTGCGTGACCGGATCATCCCGATAGAAGGGCTGCGTGGAGGTGTTCTGCGTAATCACCCCTCCGATCCAAGCCCGCCCTTCCTCGAGATCCACCGATACGCAGGTGATCCGCCCCTTGAATTCGGCGGTGCCTCCCTCGAGGATATCCGGTATGCCCTCGAAGAAGTTGATACGGTAGCGCAACTCGCCGGTGGCGCGGCCGTCTGTGTGCTGACGGGCTGTAAAGTTGACCTGGGCAGGAAAGACTTCAATGAAGGTCAGGTCGGCCCGCCCTGCCCCCCGCGCTTGCACCTGATCACCATTCACGCCAAGTTGCGCCAACGCCCCCTCTGCACCTTCAGCAGGAGACATCGGCGCGATGGTGGCGTCGCAACCGACCAGGAGCAGGCTACCCAGAATAACCAATCCCGTTTGCTTGAATACGCTCGACATGATTTCCTCCAAGGGTCTCGGGGCGTATGCGCTTCCCCTACGAATGAATAGGAATCCTACACGCAGCCAGAGTCTTGGCGGGGCGTCCGTGCTCAGAGGCAATTAAGCCCTCCCTCCGCTCCCCTTCTTGAATGAGGCGAGCGGGCTTAGAACGAATCGAGCAACGGCTGGGGGCAATATTTTCGCCCTTTCACGGGGCTGAGGACCCGTCTAATGTGTGCGCCTTCCCGGTTTGCGATCCACCCTATGCCCGAGCGTCAGGTCCCTTTAACGGAAGGCAGCCCGCGCTCGCAGAGTGTAGATGCTGGGCCATTCCGCGTGACAGAGGTCTGGTTTCCAGCACACCTGAAGCTCGAGCCGCACCGTCATGACCGGGGCTCGTTCGCCACGATCCTCGAAGGCTCGTTCGATCTGCGCTCCATGGGCCGCAGCCTCGAATGCCTGCCCTCGACTGTCCTCACGGAACCACTCGGCAATCTGCACGGCAATCGGTTTGGTAACCAGGGCGCGCATGTACTGGTAATGCAGCCGGATCCGCAGCAGGAGGACGTGTTTTATCCCTGCCGCCACCTCCTCGACAGCATCACACACATCGAGCATGGGGGCATCCGCAGCCTGGCGTGGCGCCTGGCTTACGAGTTGCGTGCGCCAGACTCAGCGTCTGGGCTTGCCATGCAGGGGATCGGCTTCGACATGCTCGCTACGGCGGCGCGCCTCCACCAGCCGCGTCGCTCTACGCCGCCCGCGTGGCTGACCATGGTCGAGGACTACCTTCGAGCGCACTACCTCAATGGAGTGGACCTGAGCGCCCTGGCAACCGAGGTCGACACCCACCCGACGCACCTCTCGCGGGTCTTCCGCCAGCACTACCGCGAGCCCATCAGTGCCTTCGTACGCCGCCTCCGCCTCGAATGGGCTGCGACACAACTCGCCACGTCAGGCGACTCGATTGCGCACATCGCTCAGTGTGCCGGGTTCAGCGATCAGAGTCACTTCACCCGTGCGTTCAAACAGTTCATTGGGCTTCCTCCAGGCCGCTACCGGCGAGCCCTGAAGGCATAGCGCCCAACTTCTGTAGAATCAGCGAAGTGCATGACACGCTTTTTCGCGCAACGGCGCATGGAGAGCTGTAGCACGCACTCCCTGGCTCTATGCGCACCCTCCTCTCCCTTCTGGCTGGCTGTCTTTTCGCCGCTTGCGGAACTGACACCGAACCAACCCTGGCTACTGGCCCAAACGAGGCTCCGTCGGCTGCGGCTGCAGTAGGCACCTACGCTGCTTTCTTCACCTACCGCACGGACGGGGGGCGCGACACCACGGCCATCGTTGAAGGCACACTGCCTCAACCCGTAGCAGCTCCAGAGATCGGCAGCGCCGAGGTCCCGGCGGGGCCAAGCAGTCTGCAGTTCCGTGCACCTCGCAGGCCTCTGCCCTACGGCCTCGAAGACACGGCCTATCTCCTCAGCTACCGCGACGACGACGGCGAGCGCGTCATCTACGCCTCCAATTTCAGGACGCCCCGTGGCGGCAACGTAGACACCTCAGGCGCCGACGTCCACTTCTTCACCGTCCCGCCGATGTGGACCAGCGAAGCGGCCTCGCACCCCATCGCGATCACCAACCGCGAGACGCGCGACACGCTCACAATCTTCACCGTCAACGCCCCGGCGACCAGCACGGAGACCGTCACGCTTGATGGCAGCAGCGCGGCGATCCACGAGAGCATCGAACTTGTCGTCCACGCGCGATGGGGCGATGGCCGCGAGCGTCCCATGGTGATGACCTGGCGTGGCACGAGCGGCGGCTGGTGGGCCAAGCTCCTCGAAACCGACCGGCGTGCCGTGCCCGGCGAAGGCGAGCAGCACTACAAAACTCGTCTCGGCATGGGACCCGAGCACCCGCAGGTCTATCT
>JABDIZ010000246.1 GCA_013003465.1 Rhodothermaceae bacterium | reverse complement strand
GCCCTAGCCTACTGCGCCGGGCGCGGCGACTGCATGTTCATCGGCGCGGTGCCTGAAGGCTACGTCGAGGCCGGGCAGGCAGGCGTCTTCGGCCAGGCGTTCCAGGGCAAAAAGGTGTACGGCGCGTTGTACGGTCCGCACATCAAGATTTTCGACCCCGCGGGCACGGGAGAGAACCCGATGCGCTTCGTGCCCCCGCAGGGCCACGTGGCGGGCGTCTATGCTCGCATCGAGGGCACGCGCGGCATCCACAAAGCCCCCGCGGGCGACGAGGCCAACGTCGTCGGCGCCCTCGACGTGGCCTACCGCCTAACGCAGGCCGAACACGACGACCTCGTGCGCAATGGCAGCGTCAACGGCATCCGTGTGGTGCCGGGGGCTGGTCTCGTCGTGGATGCCTCGCGGACCCTGAGCACAGACACGCGCTGGCTCTACGTCAATGTCCGCCTCCTGTTCAACTACGTCAAGTCGAGCCTGGTCAACGGACTCGGGTGGGTGCGGCAGGAGCCCAACCGCGACACGCTCTGGAGTCTCGTCAAGCACAACGCAGTGACGCCGTTCCTGATGGGCCTCTACCGACGCGGTGCCTTCGGGACGGGGGCTGCCGAGGAGGTCTTCACCGTCATCTGTGACGCCTCGAACAACCCGCCCGAAGAGGTGGACCAGGGCAATTTTACCGTCGAGGTCTACTTCTATCCCTCCAAACCTGCCGAGACGATTGTCATCGTTGTCGGGCAGCAGCCGAGTGGCGGCAGCGTGGCCGAAGCCTGACGCGCCGCCCCCCGATCCTCCTTTCGTTCCATTAGAACCCTACACCCATGCCACTGGTCGGAGATATCTGGGAATCGTACCGCGCCGATGAGTTCGTGCTCATCGTCAACGGGACCGAAAGCCCGAGCGTGACCAAGATCTCGGGGCTCAGCGAAGGCGAGTTCGACACCATCGAACAACCCGACGGCGGGAGCCACCACATCTTCAAGGTCTCCTCGACGAAGGTCAAGTTCGAGTCGCTCACCATCGAGCGCAACATGGATGGCAGCGAGGACGACACGCTCTTCCTGGACTGGTTTCAGGAGACGTTCAAGCTCAGTGCCGACAAGCCGCAGGGCTCGGCGGTCCGCCGCAACGGCATGATCGAGAAGCGGCACAACGGCGAGACCATCCTGCGCTTCGCCTTCTACAACGCGTGGATCAAGTCCTCCAAGTTCACCGATCTGGAGGCCGGGACGAACAGCCTGTTCAAGCAGACCCTCGTGCTGGAGCACGAAGGCCTCGAACGGGTGGACTGAGCGTCGCCGCCTCGCTTTTCTCTTTCGCACGCTAGCCAACCGCATCATCATGGAAGTCAACCTCCATCCCGCCGTGCCGGACCTCGATGGCGCCGCGCACCCCGAGGCCAACGGACACGCCCCCGCTGCGCCGACTGCTCTCCGCACCTTCGAGTTCGACCTCCCCGTGGGGTACGTGGACCCGGAGGGGCGGCTGCACCGTACCGTCGTGCTCCGCAAAATGACGGGGCGTGAAGAGGCGCTCATGGCCGACCGCGCCTACCAGCGCAACGGCGGCAAGCTCGTCACCGACCTGCTGCATAGCTGCATCGTGCGCCTCGGCGACCTGACGCGCAACGGCCGCACGACCGTCGCCCGCCTCTATTCCGCCGACCGCAACTACCTGCTGCTCAAGCTGCGCAGCATCACGTTTGGGAGCGAATTGGAAACGACCTACACCTGCCCCAACTGCAACGAGACCATCCAGCAGACGGAAGACCTCGACGCGCTGCCCGTCAACCTGGTGGCCGATGCCGCGTCGCCGGACGAAGTCTACGTGGACCTCGAAGACGGCTACGTGGACCGGGAAGACCAGGTGCACGTCAGCCTGCGCCTCCGGCTCCCAACGGGCGAGGATGAAGAGGCCGTTGCGCCGCAACTCCGCAAGAATGCCTCGCTCGGCAAGAACGCGCTGCTGGCGCGTTGCCTGCGGAGCCTCGGCGATGTGCCGCGCCAGCGCCTCGAAGCAATGGGCCCCAAGATCTTGGCCGACCTCACAATGAGCGACCGGCGTCGCATCGACCGCGCGCTCAATGAGCACGCGCCCGGTGTGGACCTCACGCGCCAGATCGACTGCCCCAACTGCGGGCACGAGTTCAAGACCACCATGGACCTCTCCCGTTTTTTATCGCTGGAGTAGACCAGGAATCCCTCCGCCGCGAGGTCTTTTTCCTGGCCTACCACCTCCACTGGGACTGGGCCACCCTTCTCGATCTCGACTGCGGCGAGCGCCGGGCCTACGTCCGCCTGCTCGTCGAACAGATCGAGCGCGAGAATGCGCAGGTGCGTGCCTCACACGCCTGAGCGCCCTTGACACCCGTGTTTTTCGTCGTCCTTTTTGAATCGCCGCCATGCCGCTGGTCTTGCTCCTTGGTCGTGTGACGGGTGCCTTCGAGAAGGGCATGCAGCAGATGCAGCGCTGGACTGCGCTGACGCTGCTGGAAGAGGCGCTGGTGCAGCGCGCCCGTTCGCTCTTTGCCGTGCGGTGGTTTGGGCGCGCCGTGCCCGTGCTGGGACGGCATTTGCACATCGCCATTGGCAACCTGGATGCGCTGCGTGCGCAGTACGCCGTGGTGCAGGCGCAGCGCCAGGCGCAGCCCGTGCTAAGTCTGACCGAGCCGATGGCCGGCCTCACAGGGGCGATGCTGGGAGCGGTGATCTCGCCCACCGGTCTGGCGGTCGGGAGCGGGTTCGTGCTCGTACGGCTGACGAGCGTCGTCGCCGGATTGTGGTTCGCGCTGCTCGTTTCGGCCTCTGGGTTGCTGGGCCTGACGCTCAGCCCGGTCTTCATCGGGCTGGGGCTACCGTTGCTGCTGCTTGCCGTTCCGGCGCTGGCGGGCACCGCGCATGCCCGGGTGCTGAGCCGCTTCTTCCGCGCTCTGGCCGCCGCGCTCGACGCGATGAATGGGTTCCTGGAGCAATTGCTGGGTCCGCGCGCAGGCGTCCGCAACCCGCTGGTGAGGCGCCTGCTCGAACTGGGTGACCGGCTGGCCCACCTGATTCCTCAGGCCGTCGGGGCGACGGCGTTCCTCGTCGTACGAGGGACCGAGGTGCTGCGCCCCCTGCTCGATCAACTCCTCCCGCTCTACCGGTTCACGCGCGCCGTCATTGAGGCGGTGGCCTTCCTGATCGCCGATACGGGGCTCCGCCTCGGGCGGCTCCTGTACGGGCCGCGTAGCCTCCGGCAGGTGCTCAACCTCGTGCTGGACCGACTCCTGCTCATCGTCGCTATCACACGCGGCGTGCTGGAGATCGTACCGCAGGACATCCTGCGGCGCCTGCAGTGGTGGTGGCAGGGCACGCAGGCCTGGGAAGGAAGCAGCGGCGATCCGGGCGTCCTGGGGCGCCTCGGGGCTTGGCGGGACCTGACGAAAGAAGTGTTCTTGGGCCGGATGCGGATTCACCCGCTCTGGGATGCCTTCGAGCAGGCCGAGGCGCGCTTCGCCGTTATCGGCGGCGTCTGGACCTCGGCGAGCGCCCGCGCCGCCCGGATCGCGGCAGCGACCCCGCCGAGCAATGATTTCTTCGACCGTTTCCTCGCTGAGTTCGAGGCGGGGTTGCGGCCCTCGCTCGACGCGCTCGACCGCCGCGTGCCCGACATCGGGGCGTTCCTCGCCAACCCCTGGGCGGGGGCGGCGCTGCTTCCCGAGACGGCGGCCGTGGCTCGTGCTGCCGGGGGCTGGCCGACGCCGATCACGGCCGCCGAGATCGAGCGCCGCCGCCGCCGTTTTGCCCGGGCACGCGAACGCTTCCAGGGGCTCTTGCCCGACGTCCTTCGGCCCCTCGTGCAGCCTTTTTTCTTGAGCGATAGCGCGACGCAGGCCGTAACCCGTGCGCGCCGCCCGCCCAGCATTTTCGCCCGCGAACGGCGGCGTGTCGATGAAGCCCTCCAGCGACCGCTCAGCGCAGAAGCGCAGCGCCTCCGCGGCGAGGAACGCACGCTGCGCCAGGCGCTCGCTGCGGTCGTGGCCGAGGTGCTGCCCGAATCGCTCTCGGTCTACCTCGTCGAACTGGACGACCTGCTGCGGGAGGACGAGGCGCGGGCCGCCGGGCAGCGTGAAGTGCCGCCCCGCGAGCTGCCCGTCCGTGAGATCCTCGACAGCCGTCGCCTGCAGCCCGTCGTGCGCGCGCTGCGCGTTCGGGCGCGCGGCTTCTCCCGTCTCAACGCCGACGCCTGGGCCGACGCCCTCCGCATTCGCCTCGGCGAACAGGCCTATCTCGCCGCTGAGTAACCAGGATCTCATGGCCCTGATCGATTATGCCGATTGACTTCGCCGCCATTGCTACCGCGTTCTCGCCGCCTCTCCGTGCCGAGCTGGCGACGATGGGGCTGAGCTTTGCGGTGATCGGGCGGTGGCTGGCGAAGCTGGTCGAGAAGACAGACGCCGCCGAGCGGGCGACGCGGGGCCTGCCCGACCTGCGGTTCATCAGTGGTGCCGTCACGGCCTGGGTGGACCGCTCGCAGGTCGGCGCGCTCACGCCGGATCGCCCGCCCCCCAATGCCTCGGATGCGTTCGTGGCCGGGGTCGAGCGGTTCGCTGGAGGGCTGGCCTACGCCCGGCAGGCCGTCCGCGAAGCGAACCTGCTGCCCGACTTCGTCGAGGCCCTCCGCCGGGGAAGCGATCTGATCGATGCCGCCGTTGCGCGGGCGCTTCGTCTCGACCCGGCTGATTTTGACCCCAGACGAGCCCGGACCGCTTCCGATGTGTTCGGCGGCCTTGGGCTTGCGGCCTACGCCTACTACTACCCGGCTGCCGATGGGCGGCGTGGCAAAGACCAGATTGATGAGGCCATGACGACGCTGCGACGGGTGGCCGCACTCGGCAGTGCCCTTCCGTGGGGACGCCTCGCCGATCCCATACGCGACGCGATTCAACGGGCGCGTACGGCCCTCATGCCTCCGACAGGGCCCCAGGCGACCGTCGGGGCTCGCCCGTCGCTGATCCCGGCTCCGGCGCTCACGTTTGCCGAACTGCTGGAGACCGTCATCCGCTACACCGCCGGCGCCATTCTGCTACTCCCGCTGCTGCCTGGACTTCTCCTGCCGATCCTCGACCGCGCTATCCACGCTGTCAAAGTGGGCGTCTTGGAGGAGTTGCAGGCCATTGAGGCCAAGGTGCTCGACGTGCGTCGGCAAGTGGTGGACTTCTTCTACACCGACCTGCCCGCCTTCGGCCAGCGCCTCTTCGACACGCTGGCGGTGGTGGGGCCGATGCTCATCGGGCACGTGCAATTCCTCTCGCGGTTCGTCGTGGCGTACCTGCATGCGGCCGGAGGGCAAGTCATAGACTTGCTCAAGCGGTTCGTGCGCTTCGTGGGGCGGCTGGCTGTGCTGGGGCGGCTCATCGGCAACATCATCGACGCCGTGCTCGACTTCGACCTCAAGGGGGCGGCGATCCGCGCCTCCGAGCACGACGTGTTGATTCCGGCCCTCGGCGGCGAGACGCTGGAGAACTTCCCGTCCACGCTTCGCGAGCTCATCCAGGGCATGACGAGCGGGAATGCCGGGGCGCTCCGCGATCGCCTGCTGCCGGGCATGAGCGAACTGGCTCCGGGGAGCTGGTTCGGCCCCTCGATCATAGGGCGGATCCGGGCCTACCGGCAGGTCATCACCGGCCTCGTGCGGAACGTGGGCTTCGTGCCCACGCCGGGATTCATGCCCTACACCGGACCGCGCTTCCCGGACCTCTACGCCTCGTTTATGGGAGCCGACGGGGCGGCGCGGATTCTCGGGTTCATCGGCACGCTCGGGCGTACGGTGCGGGTGCGCGTGGACACCGCGCTCCGGCGGGGCGTGCGCGCCTTCGACGAGGCCGGGCTGGTGCTGGATGCCGAGGCCGACCGCGCCGTCCGGCTGGGCTCCCAGGCGCGGTTCGAGCGCGTGGCCGCCTGGGCGACGGGGCTCGCCGATGAAGCCTTTGGTGGGCAACTCCGCGACCTCCGGGCGCGCGTGGCGCGAGGCGGTGGCCCGATGGCTGCGGCCTTCGAGGCGATGCTGGCAAGGGGTGGCCTCTACCTCATCGGCGCGGTCATCCCGCGCTACATCGAGGGCTTGGGCGACTACGCACGCGAGCGTCGGCTCCGCCAGGCCGAGGGCCGTTTCGGCCCCGCATCAAGTTTGCCCCCCTACGCCGTGCCGACCTCGCCGCATCTGCTGGACCGGCGGGTCCGCCTGGGGCGCGTTCGAATGCCCCGCCTCACGATCCGCGCGGGCATGCACCCCCTCGATGACGACCTGACGACGACCGTCGCCACCCGCTTCAAGGCCGAGGTGGAGACCGCCTACCGCCTAGGCCTCGACCGCCTGCCCACCTGATGCCATGAACGACGAACTGATTATCAATCAGATGGGCCTCCTGCTGACGCAGGTGCGCTACGCCCGGCGGGCGCTCGAAGACCTCGAGCGGCAGGTGGCGACCTACGGCGGCCTGAGCTTCCTGCAGCGGATGGCTTCCACCGAGGCGCTCGGCGCGCCGCCGCTGCTCAACGGGGCGCTCAAGGTGCACATCGTCAACATCAACGACCTGGCGCACGGCGGGGGGTTCTTCGAAGAGCTGCTGGGTGGCATTGGGCGGTTCTTCGGCGGCTTTTTCGGCGGGTTCGCGGGTGGAGCCGTCGCGGGCTTTAGGCTACCGCAGATGATCGCCAACGTGGCGCACCTCGCCGACGTGGTGGATCGGATCGTGGAGCGCACGGGCTACCGCATGGACAACAGCGACAGCGGGAGAGCAGCGGCAGCTTCATGGATCGCCTGCCGCCCTTGACCGATGCGCTCTACGGGCTTGCCGCGCTGTTCCGCGCCGCGGCCTCGGGGCCGGGCGACGGCGGCTCGGGCCCGACGGCGGCACAGCAGGAAGCACTGGGGCACTTGCAGCGCGTCTTGCAGCCCGTCTACGCCATCCTGGAGGCGGTTGGGCGCGTCGTAGATGGGCTCATCATTCTGATCCCGCTCGGCGCCAGCGCCATCGCGTGGCTGATCGCGCAGCTCGACCGGCTCAAGCTCGTCTTCCTCGAACTGATGCAGTTTCTGCTGCGCAACGTCTTCCTTCTGAGCGGTGTCGTGCTCGTGACCGTGTACGACACGCTCAGTTCAGCGATGCGTCTGGCGAGTGGCCTGCTCGGCATCCTGCGCGATTTCGCCGGACACATCCTCCGAGCCCTTTTTAATAGCCTGGCCGATCTGGTGCGCGTGACCCTGAGCGCGCTTCAGTTCGTTGCTGGGCGCCTCGCAGCGGCCGTAGACCCACTGCTCGACTACGTGGTCGAGCGGCTGTTCTGGGTGCTCAACAACCTCGCGCAGACGCCCGTCTTCCGCGTCATCTACCACGTCATTGACGTGCTCCCGACGATGCTCCCTGCGCTCGTCCGGCTCGTCCGCGATGTCAACCTCTCCGGGGCCGAGCAGCGGCGGCTACGGGCGTTGCCCCGCCTGCCTGCGCTGACGATGACCGCGCCCACCGTGACGCCCTTCCGCACGACGGGCGCTGACCTGGCCGCGGCGTTCGCCCCGAGCCCGGAACTCACCGCGCTGGAAGGCGACATCCGCACGCTCGGCGCGGGGATGGAGAACACGGTGAACTTTTTCGTGGGCGAAGCGCAGGGCGCGTTGCGCCGCATGGGCGGGCTCCTCGAACGCGAGGCCGCGACGTTGAGCACGCGGATTACGGAACATACGCGCGTGGTTCGGCGCCGCGCGGATGAGCTGGCCGCCGCCCTCCGGCCCGCAGTCGCAGCGGGGGAGCAGCGTCCCCCGACGGGGCTCGACCGCGTCGCTCGTGCCTACGAGCAGTGGATTGCCGGGGGTGGACTGAACGCCATGCTCGGTCTCATCACCAACCACTTCCGCCGCACGCCCGAAGCCACCCGCCGCCTCGCCGATACGGTGGCGCTCGAGCGCGCCCGTGCGACGGTTGAGATCGCCGAGGTCGTCGTGGAGGTCGAGACGGCGGCCGTGCGGCGGGCCGACGAGGCCGCCTCGCTTCTCCCCGAGCCCTCGCTTGTCGATCAGGTCGTGGAAGGCCTGCGCGACCGCCTCGAACGCGGCGCTCCGCCCAGCCTCGACGCCTTCGGCTTCGCCTGAGTTCACGCCAACCCGTTTGCCTTATGCCTCGCAAGACCGGCTATCTCGCCAACGTCCTCGCGGTCCCGCCGCTCATCTTCCGGTTCCAGTTCAACCCGACGATGCTCTCCGAGAAGAAGTCCTACAAGTACGAGGACGAGGGCCGCGACCGTGACTGGGCGGCCTTCCCCGAGATCCAGGAAACCTGGGGCGGGATCGATGGCTGGGAGTGGCTGGCGTCGCCCTTCACCCTAGGCTACGCGCTCTATCAGGACATCAAGGCGTATGGGCCGCTGCTGAGCAATGTCAAGCCGCTCAAGGCGCAGCGGGGCCAGCCGCGCGTGCTCGCGCTGGAGTTTCAGCTGCTCGCTGGGACGCTCGTGGAAGGGCTCGGCACGTTGGAGGAGCCCCCGGCTACCCCCTTCCCCTTTGAAGACGCGGCGCTCGCGGCTGGACCGCGCTTCGAGGACCAAGTCTACCGCCGCAACGTCCTCGAACCCGATCTCGCCATCCTGCGCTCGTTCGTCAACCCCGGCTGGGAGTTGACGGAGGTCGCGGACATCTTCGGGAGTGGGAGTGAGCGGAAAGCGGCCTGGAATGCGCCGCCCGAATGCCTCTTCAAATACGGCGACTTCTCGCTCACCTGCGTCGTCTCGGACCTCAACATCAAGTTGAGCGAGTTCGGCGAGGACGCGCTGCCGCAGAAGGCCGACGTGAGCATGACGCTCAAGGAGCAGTCGCTTTCGACGGACACGACGGTGGATACGGTGATGAGGATGGTTCAGTCCATCAAGGGGTTGACGCGGCTGGAGGGGGAGGACTGGCTCGCCGTGACGCCCATCGCTGGGTCGTTTGTCTCGGCCGGCTCACTGCTCATGGATGTCTGAGGAATCGCCATGCCCGTCGCTTCCAACTCTCGCTATGCCCAGGCCGCGCGCTACGAC
>JABDIZ010000206.1 GCA_013003465.1 Rhodothermaceae bacterium | reverse complement strand
GTAGTAGTCCATCACGCCGAGGTTGCCCGAGCGGAAGGCCTCGGCCATCGCCTTGGGAATCTCCGCCTCGGCAGCGACAGGTTGGCCCGCTGCTCCTGCTCGGACGCCACGGCTGCCGCACGCCGCTCCTCGGCCTTGGCTCGCGCCACACGCAGGTCGGCCTCGGCCTGGTCCGTCTGAAGCTTGGCGCCGATGTTCTCGCCCACGTCCACGTCGGCGATGTCGATGGAGAGGATCTCGAACGCCGTGCCGCTGTCGAGACCCTTCGCGAGCACCGTCTTGGAAATGTTGTCGGGGTTTTCGAGCACCCCGGCGTGCGTGGCCGACGAGCCGATGGTGGACACGATGCCCTCGCCGACGCGGGCGATGATCGTCTCTTCCCCGGCGCCGCCGACGAGGCGCTCGATGTTGGCGCGCACCGTCACGCGGGCGATGGCGCGCACCTGAATGCCGTCCTTGGCGATGGCAGAAATCGGCGGCGTGGTGATGACCTTCGGGTTGACGGACACCTGTACGGCCTCGAACACATCGCGGCCGGCGAGGTCAATGGCCGTCGCGCGGGCGAACGGGAGGTCGATGTTGGCCTTGTCGGCCGAGATGAGGGCGTTGACGACCTGCTGGACATGCCCACCGGCGAGGTAGTGCGCCTCCAACTGCGGCGTCTCGACAGGGATGCCCGCCTTGTGCGCCGTGATGAGCGGGCGGACGATACTGGCCGGCGGCACATTCCGCAGCCGCATCCCGACGAGATCGCGGAAGAGCTTGAGCCGCACCCCCGAGAAGATGGCCGTTATCCAGAGGCGCACCGGGATGAAGTAGAACAGCACGAGCAGGAACAGGACGATCCCGATGATCAGGATCACGCTGGCACCGCCAAGTAAGGCATCCATAGCTGGTAGGGGTCAGGGGTTCGTCTGCTGTTCGGGATTGGCCGCGCTCGGGTTGCGGCTAGTCGCCGCGCCGGTAATCGCCGCTCTGGCCGCCGCTCTTGGCCAGCAGCCGTACATCGGTCACAGCGAGGTCTTTGGAGACCGACTTGCACATGTCGTAGATGGTCAGGGCCGCGACGGAGACGGCCGTCAGGGCTTCCATCTCGACGCCTGTCAGGCCCTGGGTCTTGGTGATGGCGCGGATCTCGACTGACGTATCGTCTTCGTTCAACTCGAAATCGATGTCCACGTTCTGCAGCAGCACGTCGTGGCAGAGCGGGATGAGCTGACTGGTCTGCTTGGCCCCGAGCACGCCCGCGATCTGGGCCACAGTCAGCACATCGCCCTTCTGGATGCGGTTCTCTTTGACGAGTTGAAACGCTTCAGAGCCGAGTATGACGCGTCCAGCGGCAACGGCCGTCCGAGCCGTGCTGGACTTGGGGCTGACATCCACCATCCGAGCGCGGCCGCGCTCGTCAACGTGGGTTAAGGTGGGAGAGTCGAGGTCCGTCATGGTGAGAATGAAGTGGGGGAAACGACGCTGCGAAGATACGGAAGCGGTGGACGCTTGAGACTCGAAGGGTCCAGCTTTACGCTCACAGCCCTCAGCCACCAATCGTGATCATCGGGCGGTTCTTCGTTGCAGCCAACACGTCCATCCCGGCGTGTGCTGCCTTCTTTCCGCGCACGGCCCCACCGATCAGACGATGTAAGTCGTCATCGCTTGCCCCCTCGCGCATTTGATCCCTGAGGCTGATTTCGGTGGGACCGAAGAGGCACACCTTGAAACTGCCATCGGCGGTAATGCGAAGACGGTTACACCCCGCGCAGAACGGTACCGTCATGGATGCGATGAACCCGACCGTGCCCGCGAAGCCAGGCACCCGGAAGATCGTCGCCGTGTCCTCGGGCTGGCCGGGCAGCGCTTTCAGGGGCCCATGCACGGCCTCGATGGATGCACGCATTTCGGCCAGCGGAACGAGTTCGCCGTCGGCCCAGCCGTTGCCATCGAAGGGCATGTACTCAATGAAGCGCACCTCCAGCGGCACTTCGCGCGTCCAGGCTACGAAGTCCGCTAGTTCGTCGTCGTTGACGCCGCGCAGCACGACCGCGTTGATTTTGAGCGGGCGCTCGGGAGTACCGTAGCCGAGTGTGAGCGCTGCTTCGATGGCTGAGAGCACCTGGTGGAGTCCGTCTCGCCGCGTCAGCGTGCGGAAGCGATCCGGGTAGAGCGTGTCGAGCGAGATGTTGAGGTGCGTGAGCCCGGCCGCTTTCAGCGCGGGTAGGCGGCCTTCGAGCAGCAGCGCGTTGGTCGTCAATGCCAGCGCCTCGACGCCAGGCACTGCCCCGATGCGCGCGGCAATGGCAACGGCGTCCTTCCGTACGAGAGGCTCCCCACCGGTTAGCCGCACCTTGGTCACGCCTTCGGCTACGAACAGGCGAGCTAGGCGCTCGATCTCATCGGCCGTGAGGTAGGCCGATTTCGGCTGCACGGGGATGCCTGCGGCGGGCATGCAATAGACGCACCGCAGATTGCAGCGCTCCGTCAACCCGATTCGCAAGTACGTGTGCCGCCGCTCGAACCGGTCGGTGAGCAGCGCGCTCATCGCCGCCTCCGCAGGAACCGACCCACGGCCGCGATCACCAGGCCGAGGGTGATCCCGCCGACCAGCATCAGCAGATACCACGCCCCCGAACCGATTTCGATGCCACCCATGTCCTACGGAAAAAGAAGGAAGGGCGTACGACGGCCTGCCCTTCCGCGATCCCATGCCGACCGCGACTCAGTGGAAATCCTGTACGAGCACGATGTCGGAATCGCTGCGCTCGACCTGGGTCACGAGGAGGCGGCGCCCACCCGGGAAGACGGCGAGGCTCGGATGCTCCGGCAACGCATCGAGACGGGCCACCAACTCCGGCACCCGGGTGTCCGGGTCTACCAGAAGAATGTCGGCGGCCCCTTCTTCGGCGCGGCGGTGGACGAGGTAGATACCTTCCTGGCGAATCGTCCAGTTGGCCCAATCGGAGGGGTTGAGCGGCGCGATGGCGACCGAGCGCTGCTCGGCCAGTTCTTCGTCCAGCGGGATGCGCCACAGGTTGCGCCGCTCGGGTCGCACCACGATGAGGTAGCGGCCATCCGGCGTCTCCTCCGCGGCGATCCCGCCGTAGCGCGTCACCGGCACGAGATCGCCGACCGGCTCCAGGTTTTCATCCATGCCTTGGCGCCAGATCTGCCAGTCGCCGTTCCGGCGCGAGGCGAAGTAGATGAACTTGCCATCGCGACTCCACGACGGCGCCACCTCATCGCCGGAGTGGTCGGTGAAGCGACGCGGCGGGCTGCCGGGCTCGACGATGTAGAGATCGGCATGCCCGTTGACGCGGGCCGTGAACACGATGTGCGTGCCGTCCGGGCTCCAGCGTGGCGTACTCACGCGGGGACCACCGAAGCTCGTGCGCCGCTGGAGGTCGTTCCCATCCGGGTCCGCCGTCCAAATTTCCAGGTTGCCGGAACGGTTGGAAACGAACGCGATGCGCTCACCATCGGGCGACACGGCCGGATGCGAATCCCAGCGCGTCGATTCGATGAGCCGCTGCGGCGTACCTGCACGCCCTCCGGCCCGTACGATCTCGGAAATGTTGGTCTCGTGCCGCCGCTGTGCGAACGTGATGCCACGACCGTTGCGCGCCACCGAGGGCTGATACACTTCACCGCCATCGCCGACGGCTACCCACACAGGCGGGCCACCGCTGGCACGAACACGCCAGAGTCCTGAGGCTCCTTGCCGGTTCGCAGCGTAGACGACCGAGCGCCCATCGGCCGTCCAATCGAGGCCGGTCACGCCCTGCTGCTCGCGCGCGAGGCGTTGCACTTCGCCACCTTCGCGGGGCACGAGACACACGTCCTGCCGTCCATCTACGGTGGTACGGACAAAGGCGAGGTACTGCCCATCCGGGCTCCACGCCGGGTCGAGGTCGCCCGGCGGCGAGGCGGGCGAATCGGTCAGGCGGAGCGGCTCGCGCGTGCCGAGCGGCAGCAGGATGAGCCCGAAGGCGCCCCGAGGCTCGCGGCGCGCTGAGAGCGCTAGCGTGCGCCCGTCCGGGCTCCACACGAGATCGCGCACGTGCAGCGGACGCAGGTCAGCGATGCGGCGCTCTCGCCCCCCGAAGGCCGGGACGACAAAAATGGAACACCCACCGCCGGAGCAGCGAGCGAAGGCCAGTTGCGCGCCGTCTTGGCTCCATGCGGGGCTGAACTCGTCCGCGTCCGTACGCGTGAGTTGGAGCGGGGCCTCGTCCACGGCGGGCTGGACGTACAGATCGAAGTTGATGCCATCGCCCGCGTCCCACGTGAAGGCAATGCTGCGGCCGTCGGGCGAGAGGGCGGGGTCGGTCTCTTCGCCGGGGTAGCTGGTGACGGGCACCGTCGCGAGCGGCTGCGTGCGTGCCACGATGTACTGCTGCACAGCGACCGTCCCCACGATCAGAACCGCTACGCCTGCCAGCACGGCAACGCGCAGACGGCGGCGCAGGCGGCGGCGGCGGACAGCGGCACGCAAGCCTGCAACCGGCTTGGCCGTCCCCTTCGCGGTATCGTCGCGGATTATCTCAGCGCCTCCTTCCTCTGAGGCAGCACCCTCACCGGAAGAGAACGCCCGCACGGGCTCGCGCTCGACCGACTCGACGGGAGCGATGAGCCGGTAGCCGCGCTTGCGGATTGTCTCGACGTACTCGGGGCGCTGTGCGCTATCGCCGAGGGCTTTGCGTAGCTCGGAGATACAACGGGCCAGCACGTCATCCGTGACGATGGTCCCCGCCCATACCTCTTCCATGAACTGGTCTTTGGTGACCGTGCGCCCTGGTCGACGGGCCATGCACACGAGCACTTCCATGACTTTGGGCTCTACGCGACGAACCACGTCCTCGCGTGAGAGCTGATTCACCATGGGTTCGGCGAGCCAGTCATCCACTCGAAAGGGTGGAACTGGCCCGAGAAATCCGTCTTCCCGGTTGGTCATCCTCCTCAGTGTCTCGGCGGACGAGGGGCCTGCCGAGCGCCGCCCCTCGCTAGTAGGTCAGAATACAGTGTTAAGGGCCCTACTCCAAGGCGACTGAACGGGTTTCTACACATTTCACGGCTCCTCAGGAAATCCTCAACTGGTTTGCAACTCTTTCCCACCATTCCCGCCGCCCCATCGCCCTACGTTCCGGCTGTCCGTCGGGCCTTCGCCTGGCGTTCGCCTCCGGGGAAACCGCCCTGTACGCCATACAAACCATGCGTTTGCATCCAGCCTGCGGGGCGGCCCTGACATTTAAACAGGGGGGCGGCGTCCACCACCGCCGCTCCCCTGCCTGAAACGAGTCCGCCGTGCGCGGGCATTCCACCACATTCCCTTCCCCCCATGACTCGCATTCTCTCCCTCGCGCTCCTTGCCGCGTTGCTCATCGCACCAGCGCTCCAGGCCCAAGACACCGAAGCGCCCGCCGAAGCGGCTGACGGCATCGTCAGCGTGCTCCAGGCCGAAGGCACCTTCACCGTGCTCCTCGGCGCACTCGAAAGCGCCGGCCTCACCGAAGCCCTAGAAACCGGCGGTCCCTACACGCTCTTCGCCCCCACCGATGAGGCCTTCGCCGCCCTGCCGGAGGGCACCCTCAACGTGCTCACGCCCGAGCAACTGACGGAAGTGCTCGGCTATCACCTCCTCGCCGAGCCCGTCATGGCCGCGGATGCCGCCGCGCTCACCGAAGCCTCTTCGGCCCAAGGCACGGCGCTGAGTCTGCGGGCCGAAGCCGGAACCCTCTACATCAACGACGCCACCGTGCTGCGCCCCGACCTCCAGGCCGCCAATGGCGTCATCCACGTCATCGACACCGTTCTGCTGCCCTTCGATGGCGCGGATGAGGCAGATGACATGGAAGACGAGATGGGCGCCGACGAGATGACGCCCGACGAGGACAACCTTTAAGCTCTCTTTTCACTTGAGACCGGTCTGAACGTCCCGCCAGGACTGGTCTCATCGGGAGCCTCCGTGCGCTCGGCCCCTCTTAGCGCGGAGGCTCCCATCTTTTTCAGTCCGCTGAGTAGATCACCTCGCCGCCGAGCACCGTCGCGATCACTTCGGTGGCGAGGATCTGCTCGGCAGGCACGGTCATGATGTCGTGCGAGAGGAGGACGAAGTCGGCCCACTTGCCGGGCTCTAGCGAGCCCACTTCGTCTTCCATGAACGCGGCGTAGGCCGCGTCGAGCGTGAAGCCCCGTAAGGCTTCCTCCCGTGTGAGCCGCTGGTCGGGCATCCACCCGTCTGGCGGCTCACCGTTTGGGTCCTGCCGCGTGACGGCGGCGTAGAAGCCGAGCAGCGGGTTGACCTGTTCCACGGGGAAGTCGGAGCCCAGAGCGAGGGGCACGCCTGCCTCGCGGAAGCGTTGCCAGGCATAGGCTCCCTGGATGCGCTCAGCACCGACGCGGTCTTCGGCCCAGGGCATATCGCTCGTGGCGTGCGTGGGCTGCATCGAAGCGATCAGGCCCAGTTCGGCGAAGCGCGGGATGTCCTCCAGCGCCACGATCTGTGCGTGCTCGATGCGGTGGCGTCCCGGCCCGCCGCCGGTCTCGGTAATCGCCGCTTCGTAGGCATCGAGGACCATGCGGGTGCCCCGGTCCCCGATGGCGTGCGTGTTGACCTGTAGGCCGCACTGCATCGCGCGGGTGACGATACGCTGGAAGACTTCGGGCTCGAATTGGAGCAAGCCAACATTCCCAGGATCGTCGCTGTACTCGGCCAGGAGCGCTGCACCCCGACTGCCGAGCGCGCCATCGGCGTACAGCTTGAGCGCGCGGACCCACAGCCGATCGTCCTCGCCCTGAACGAGGCCCTCGGCACAGAGCGCATTGAGCAGCGGGCCGACCCCATCGATCATAGCGTAGTTGCGAATCGAGAAGGTGCCGTCCTTGAGCGCTCGGCGATACGCCGCTAGCGTATCCGGCTTGATCCCCGCCTCGTGAACTCCGGTGAGTCCGAAGCGAGCCGTCCGCTCCAGTGCACGGCGCAGACGCTCGTCCAGTTCGTCCGGGCTCGGAGATGGTGTCAGGTCTTCGATCAGCCGCGATTCGGCTTCGTCAAGGAAGATGCCGCTCGGGCGCCCGGCTTCATCCACGAGGATCTCACCACCAAGGGGCGACCGGGGCGCGAGAGCATTGGGATCGATGCCAACGACCCGAAGCGCCGCCGCGTTAACCCAACCAGCATGCCCGTCGACGCGCCGCAGCCAGACTGGTCGGTCTGGAAACACCGTATCCAGATCAGACCGGGTTGGGAAGGGGTACGAACCATCGGCCGCTGCGGGCCAGTCGTTCTGGTCCCACCCGCGTCCCATAAGCCAAGCACCCTCGGGCAACGTCTCAGCAAAGGCCTGCGCACGCACGAGAACCTCTTCCTTCGAGTTCGTCCCAACCAAATCCACCTGTGTCAGAAACTGCCCAAGCCCCATCAGGTGCGCGTGCGCGTCAATCAGGCCGGGCACGACCGTGTGGCCCTCGGCGTCCATGCGGGGCCAGTCCGAGTAAGCGTCCAGCATGTCAGCCTCTGAGCCCACCGCGACGATCCGGCCGTCCTCTACGGCCATCGCCGCCGCCATCGGCTGGTCGGCATCGACGGTGTAGATGCGGGCGTTGTGGAGAACGAAAGTCGGCTGAGCGGAAGCCATCGGCAGCAGAAGCAGCGTGAGAACGAGAACCAGACAGCGCATGAGCGGGCGCGGAGGGATGAGACGAGACACCAAGGTAGCGGCGCCTCCTGATCCGGTGCACCTACGCTTCAGCCTTCCGCTCGACCCACAGCGTCACCGGCCCATCGTTGACGAGCTGCACGTCCATCATCGCGCCGAACACGCCCGTGGGTACCAGCTTGCCGAGTGCGGCAGCGAGTTGTTCCGTGAAGTGGAGGTACAACTTCTCGGCCCGCTCGGGCGGCGCCGCTTCGGTGTATGAGGGGCGATTGCCCTTGCGCGCGTCGCCGTAGAGGGTGAACTGCGAGACGACGAGCGCCTCGCCATCGGTGTCGAGGAGCGAGCGGTTCATGCGCCCCTCATCGTCGCGAAAGACGCGCAAGCGGGCGAGCTTCCCGACCAGCCAGTCGGCTTCGGCCTTCGTATCGGTGTGGTGGACGCCGAGCAGCACGAGCAGCCCCGGCCCGATGGCGCCCACCGTCTCACCCTCCACGGCAACCGAGGCCTCCGATACCCGCTGGATGAGCGCCACCATCAGCCCGCTAGCGCGTCGGTGAGAAAGACCGCGAAGCGCTCCAGCGCTCGTCCGCGGTGCGAGATCCGGTTCTTCTCGTCCTTGGACATCTCGGCGAAGGTGCGCCCGTCACCCTCGGATGGCCGAAAAATGGCGTCGTAGCCGAACCCGCCGGTACCCTGTTCGTCGGTCGTGATCGTCCCCTCGCAGGCGCCCTCGAAGAACTGCACGCCCATGGCGTCGGCGAAGGCGAGGACGGTACGGAAACGCGCCGCGCGGTCGGTGCGACCATCAAGGGCGACGAGCAGCTTGGCCCGGTTGGCCGCGTCGTCGGCGTTCTCCCCGGCGTAGCGCGCGCTGTGCACGCCGGGCGCGCCATCGAGCGCGTCTACCTCCAAGCCCGAGTCGTCGGCGAGAGAGGGCTGACCCGTGTGATCGAAAAGAGTGCGCGCCTTTTTCTCCGCGTTGCCGCGTAGCGTGTCGGCGTCCTCGTCGACCTCGGGGGCGTCCGGCACCTCGGCGGCCGAGCGCAGGCGCACCGGGAGCGCGTCGAGGCGAGCGGCGAGTTCGGCGACCTTGCCGGGGTTGCGCGTGGCCAGCACGAGGTCCATCAGGAGCAGCAATCAGGAGAAGGGGTCTGCTGAAACTACCGCTTCCTTGGGGAGCTTCTTCGCCGTCCCTTCTGGAACACCCGCCCGCTTCGTCCCGTTTTCACTGACCTTGGCCGGTTCGAAGTCTTGAGACGGACCCAGCCGAGGCCGTAGTTTGTGGGGCTGCGCTGGATGCGCGTCCGTTTTCTATCCCCGTATCCCAAACCCAGAGGTCTGCCTTGGCCGTCGGCATCAAAGTTCGAGACAAAGAGTCCATCGACCGCGCGCTGCGCCGCTTCAAGCGCGCCGTGAACCGCAGCCGCGTGCTGCGCACCTACCGCGAGAACATGGCCTTCACCAAGCCGAGTGAAGAGCGCCGCCTGGCCCGCCAGAAGGCCGCGCGCAACGCGCGCCGCCACCGCCGCTACTAGGCCCAGACTCTAGCCGCAGACCTGCGCCGGGACGGCTCCGTCCTGCCGCGACGTTGGCTGTAAAGCGCCCGCTTCGAATCGTCGGAGCGGGCGCTTCTTTTCATACCGGATGTGTATGCTGCGCGTTATTCCGATTCTGCAAACTCTGTCTCATCCTCATAGCACGAGATGCAGAAGTGCCATCCGAGTCGAGCTAGCTCGGCCATTGTGGTTGGATCGTACTCAAGATTGCATTGCTCCTCATAAGCATACGTGAGATGAACTTTCCCATAGGTCACACCAAGTTGCATTAGCGTGCCCGTGTGAGGCAGGATGACATCGAGGAGTAGTGAAAGCTTCTGTTGGGGGCTCGCATCAGATGATGGTTCGAGCACAGCATGACCCCCATATGGCCACGGCCTTCCCTTGAAACGACCTCGATCGTAGACGCCGCCGCGCTCGTGACTCTGGGTGAATGGTAGACCAGTGACCTGCTCTGCTTCCGCTGGCGAGAAGTCGTCTCCGAAGAGCACGACCGAAGCGAACATCAGCTTTATCACAGGTGCAGGGCTGAGAATCACTATCAGCTATCAATGCCGAGGGCTTGCCGGAGGAGAGCTTCCTGCTCGGCGGCGTGGATAGTGCCGCTGCCCGTGGCCGGGCTGGCCGCTGCCGCCCGTCCGGCATAGCGCACGCGGTGGCGGCAATCGCCGTCGTGCAGGTGCTCCAGCAGGACATCGAAGCGGGAGCGAACGAAGAACCACGCGCCCATGTTGGCGGGCTCCTCCTGCAACCAGACGACCTCATCCACCTCCTTGAAGCGCTCCAACTCGGCCGCGATGGCCTTCGCCGGGAACGGGTAGAACTGCTCCAGTCGCGCGAGCGCGACGGTCTCCGGGTTATCCATCCCCTCGCGTGCCTTGACGGCGTCGTAGTAAACCTTGCCCGAACAGAAGACGAGGCGCTTCACAGCCGCCGGATCGGCCTCGGCCGGAATGAGCGGCTGGTACTGCCCGCCCGTCAAGTCCTCGACGGTCGAGACCGCGAGCGGGTGCCGCAGCAGGCTCTTGGGCGTCATCACGATCAGCGGCTTGCGCGCTTCGCGCTTGATCTGCCGCCGGAGTGCGTGGAAGTAGTTGGCGGGCGTTGAGTAGTTGGCGACGATGATGTTGTCCTCGGCGCAGGCCTGGAGGAAGCGCTCCAGCCGACCCGAGGAGTGCTCCGGCCCCTGTCCCTCGAACCCGTGCGGCAGCAACATCACGAGGCGGCTCGTCTGGCCCCACTTGGCCTCGGCGGCCGTGATGAACTGGTCGATCATGATCTGCGCGCCGTTGACGAAATCGCCGAACTGCGCCTCCCAGAGCACGAGCGCCTCGGGGTCGGCCACGGTGTAGCCGTACTCGAAGCCGAGCGCTGCATACTCGCTCAGCAGCGAGTCGTAGACCTGGAAGCGGGCCTGATCCTCGCTGACGTGGTTGAGCGGGAGATAGCGGTGTGCGTCGGTCTGGTCGTAGAGGATGGCGTGGCGCTGGCTAAAGGTGCCGCGTCCGGAGTCCTGCCCAGAGAGACGCACGGGCGTGCCCTCCATCAGCAGCGTCCCGAAGGCCATCGCCTCCGCGAACGCCCAGTCGATGGTGCCGCTCTCGAACTGCGTCTCGCGGCGTTGGATCTGGCGGCCGAGCTTCTTGTGGACGGCGAAGTCATCGGGCAGATCCACGAGCGTGCGCATGACGCGTTCGAGCGCCTCGCGCGATACGCTCGTCTCGACGTCTTCCTCAGACGAGATATGCTCCGGGCGGGGAACGATCTCGCGGTCCTTGTGCTGCTCGGCCAGTTCCTTCGTCTCCTCGAAGGCGCGGTCGAGTTGCGCGCGGAAGTCGTCCAGAATCTCGTCGGCGCCCTCGGGGGTCAGTTCGCCGCGCCGCAGCAGGTACTCCAGGTAGAGCTTGCGGACGGAGCGGTGCCCGTCAATGGCGGCGTACATGAGCGGCTGCGTGTAGCTCGGCTCGTCGCCCTCGTTGTGGCCGTACTTGCGGTAGCAGATCAGGTCGATCACGACGTCCTTGTTGAAGACCTGCCGGAAGTCGAGCGCGAGACGCGCGACGCGGATCGCCGCCTCCGGATCGTCGCCGTTGACGTGGAAGATGGGCGCCTGGATGGCGCGCGCCACGTCGGTCGCGTAGGCCGACGAGCGGGCGTGCATCGGCAGCGTGGTGAAGCCGATCTGGTTGTTGACGACGAGGTGGATCGTGCCGCCGGTGCGGTAGCCGTCGAGCTGCGAGAGGTTGAGCGTCTCGGTCACGACGCCCTGCCCGGCGAAGGCGGCATCGCCGTGGACGAGGATGGGCAGCACGCGGTCACGCAGTTCCTTCTCCGGCATCGTCGGATGCTTTTCCACGAGGCGCTGCTGCTTGGCGCGCACCATGCCTTCCACGACCGGGTTGACCGCTTCGAGGTGGCTCGGGTTGGAGGCCAGCGTCAGCTTCGTCGTGGCGCCGCTCGGTGCCGCGTAGGTGCCCTCCTCCCCGAGGTGGTACTTCACATCGCCCGAGCCGTGGATCGAGTTGGGGTCGATGGTGCCCTCGAACTCGTCGAACACCTTGCGGTAGGGCTTCCCGATGATGTTGGTGAGGACGTTGAGGCGCCCGCGGTGCGCCATCCCCATCACGACCTCGTCGGTCTCCTGATCGGCGGCGTCCGAGATGATGGCATCGAGGATGGGGATCATCGTCTCGGCGCCTTCGAGCGAGAACCGCTTGTGGCCGATGTACTTGGTGTGGATGAACTGCTCCAACGCCTCGGCCGAATTGAGCTTCTCGAACATCCGCTTCTTGCGCGATGGCGCAATCGGGTCGCGGAACTGCTGCGGCTCAATGCGCTCCATCAGCCACGTCTTCTCCTCGAACGAGGAGATGTGCATGAACTCAACGCCGATGTGGCCCGTGTAGGTGTCCCACAGAATGTCGAGGATGTCGCGGAGCGGCAGCTTGTCCTTGCCCGCGAGGCGCCCCGTGATGAACATCCGGTCGAGGTCCCAGACCGTCAGGCCGTAGCTGGCCGGGTCGAGCTCGGTGTGGAGACGGGGCTCGTAGCCCAGCGGGTTGGTGTCGGCGAGGAGGTGTCCGCGCACGCGGTAGGCGCGGATCAGTTGGAGCACGCGCGCCTGCTTCTCGACCTTGTCGGAGCGGTCGGCACCGACGCCACGGCGGCCGAGGCTGGGCGTCGAGTCGCTCTGGGCGCGAAAGGGCGGGATGTGGAGACCGAGGCTCTGGAAGACGGCGTCGTAGAAGCCGTGATGGCCCGTCAGTTGCTCGGCGATGTAGCGGAGGAACTCGCCGCTCTCGGCGCCCTGGATGACGCGGTGGTCGTAGGTCGAGGTGAGCGTCATCACCTCGGAGAGCCCGAGCCGCGAGAGCTGCTCCTTCGACATGCCCGCGTACTGCGTCGGGTAGCCGATGGCGCCGACGCCGATGATGACGCCTTGGCCGGGCATCAGGCGCGGCACGCTCATCGCCGTCCCGATCATGCCCGGATTGGTCAGCGTAGCGGTCGTGTGCTGGAAGTCATCGACTTCGAGGTTGCCCCCGTATGCGCGCTTGATGAGGTCGTTGTACCCCCCGAGAAACTCGGCGAATGAGAGCCCCTGCGCCTGCTTGATGTTGGGCACGAGGAGTTGCCGCTTGCCCTTCTTCTCGATGTCGATGGCGAGGCCGAGGTTGGCGCCCACCGGGTCGATGCGCTCGGGCTTGCCCTCGTCGTTGAGGCGGTAGGTCGCGTTCATCGCAGGCACCTGCTCCAGCGCGCGCACGATGGCGTAAGCGATCAGGTGCGTGAACGAGACCTTGTTGCCGCCCGTAGCCTGCTGCCGCCGGTTGATGAGCCGCCGGTTCTCGGCCAGCAGCTTGACCGGCACCTCGCGCACCGACGTAGCCGTCGGGATCGTGAGGCTGGCCTCCATGTTCTCGACGATTTTGGCGGGCACCCCGCGCAAAGGCGTGACCTCGGCCCCTTCGGGCACATCGATCGGCGGCGCGGCCGGGCGCGGCGCTTCGGGCGCCTTGCGGGTCTCGGTAGGCACGGGCTCCAAACGCGGCGGCGCTTCGGGCGCAACGGTCGTCCCATCCCCCGATGGCTCCCTAGGAGGCGCAGCGATGGGCGCTACCTCGGGCGGCGCAGTGGCCGTCTCGACGTCGGCGCCCTCCACGTCGTAGACGGTGGGCGCATAGCCCGGTCCGGGCTGGAAATCGGCGAAGAACTCGCGCCAGTTCTCACTGACCGACTGCGGGTTCTGGAGGTACTGCGCGTACAGGTCCTCGACGTAGCCGCTGTTGAATCCGAAGGTGTCTTTGCTCACGACAGAAGGCGAAGCTGGTCTGGAGAGGAGGGCAGAAAAAGGTAACGCTTGGCGTCGGTCGCGGATTCACGCGAATGCGGAGTTTGGCATGTGGACGGCGAAATGGTCGGCCTACTTCACCCCGCCCTCCCCCTTCATCAGAGCCACTCGTGCGTGCGGTACCACGCGATGGTCTCGGCGAGGCCTTCCTCCAGACTCACCTGCGGCGTGTACCCAAAGTCGCGTTCAGCCTTGGCCGAGGAGACGAGCCAAGCAGCCTTGGCCTCGCGCGCCTTCTCGCGGTTGAGCGGCGGGTACTGGCCGAACAGCTTCCCGACGCCCTCCGCCACGGCTCCGACTGGTCCTACGAGTCCACGCGGCACATTGACCTGCATGAGCCCATGCCCGAGCGCTTCCGCCATCACCGCCTTGATCTCGCTCCACGCGTAGCCACGGGGGCCGCCGAGGAAGTAGGTCTGCCCTGCCGTGTCTTCGGTCTCAGCCGCCGTGATCATCCCGCGCACGAGGTCGCGAACATGTACGAGGTCGAGTTGCGGCACACGCCCCTCGCCCACGATGGGGAAGAGGCGCTGCTTGGCGGCCGTCTTGATGAGCGTATAGATGTCGGCCTCGCGCGGCCCGTAGACGGCGGGCGGACGCACGACCACGACGGGCGGCCCAACGGTGCGCATGGCGATGCGGCGTTCCATCTCGGCCTTGCTCTCGCCATACATCGAGAGGGGCTGGAGCGGGGCGTCCTCCGTCAGCGGCTCCGGGCCGCTCGGTCCCGCTGCTGCCAGCGACGAGGTCACGAGCACCTTAGGCACCCCGGCCTCGTGTGCGGCCGCGAGCAC